>WFQD01000194.1 GCA_015487265.1 Sulfurimonas sp.
ATAAAATAGGGCTTTAATATATAATTTTGACTGCAAGTAACACCTTTTCGGTCAAAATTTTGTCAAAAAATGGTCAAAAAAAATTAACAACTTTTCAACACAAAAAATCAAAAAAATTTAACAAAACAACAAAAGATAATCGTTGCATAACGAGGATATTCTATTGTCTAAAAAAAGGAATAAGCAAAATGGCTGAAAAAAGAATGTTTACACAAAAGATCATAGACAGTGATGCTTTCTTAGATATGCCACTGTCTTCCCAATCGTTATATTTTCATTTAAACATGAGAGCAGATGATGAGGGCTTTATCAATAATCCTAAAAAAATCAGCAGAATGATAGGAAGCAGTGAAGATGATATGAAGCTATTATTGGCAAAAAACTTTATCATAGGTTTTGACAGTGGTGTGATAGTTATTAAGCATTGGAAGATGCATAATGCTATAAGAGCTGACAGAATTAAAAACTCTCAATACACCGAAGAAAAGGCACTTTTGAGAGAAAATGAAAATAAATCTTATTCAGTTGTCAGTCAAATGTCAGGCAGTTGTCAGGCAGATGACCGCATAGATAAGATTAGATTAGATAAGTATAGATTAGATAAGAGTAGTAATAAAGATGAAAAAACTACAGACAAAAAATTCAAAATACCAACTATTCAAGAAATACAAGAATACATTATGCAAAAAAATTACAATGTAAATGCTGATACTTTTTTTAATTTCTACAAGTCAAATGGCTGGATGGTAGGAAAAAATAAAATGAAATCGTGGAAGGCTTCAGTAGCAGTTTGGAACAGCAAAGAGACTAGACAACAAACGAAGTCATTTAATTCTCCAACAATGCAACATTTGAATACTGATATTAACGTATGGGATGCAATAGAAGCACAAACAGACATAGGAGCTTTCAATGGATAATCTAAGAAAATCAATGATCGAGGAATTGATGCTCACTTTGAAAATTCCACAGGGAAACTTCAACTTTGGAACTATTGCGGACGAGATCAACCATGTGCGAAATGAAGACCTAAGAGAATTTTATAAACTTGTTGTGAGTGCAGACACATACGGAAACGGTATGCAAGCCATCATTAAAGCAGCAGAATTATTTAAACCTGCAACAGATAACCAAAACGAAGCAGAAGCTAAAAGACTCATCGAATATTGCCGTGCTGTAAATAACAGCGTATTTGATGACAGCCAAAAATACAAGACTCAATTTTCAGACTTGATTACAAAATTGAAGTTGCGTGAGATGGTTTCTCCAATGGATTACGCAGTTCTAAGCAACGTGAAGCCGTACTGCAATGCACTTGACTTAATCGCAAATATAAACTGCTATGAGAACTCAGCAGTGCAACTCAAGGCGTTTATCGCTGCACTTGTATACAAAGACAACGTGATGAGCATTGAAAGCACAAAGACACGCAAAATGGTGTTAAGGACTGCGAAATGAAGAAAGAAAAATTCAGCAATCGTTTTCAATCGAGTGTGCAGAAGAATGTGGGAGCGTGTGGAATGAAATGTAGAAGATGCAAAGAAGTAAAGCCAGAAAATGAGATGTATAGTGATCTTTGCAGGACATATACAATCTGCAATAAGTGCGTAAGAGTCAAAACAAACGAGAGAGTAAAGATGAAGATTAAAAAGCAGAGAGACTTTGTTAAGAAGTTTAATGAATTTATGGGAGCATCGCAATGAGTAATAAAAAACTGAAAGTAGCTACATCATTTTCTGGCGGTTTCGGCAGCGTTGAGCTTGCATTGAAATATTTAGAGATAGATCATGAAGTAGTTTTCGCTTGTGAATGGGCAAAGGCACAAAGAGAAAGCTATCTGTTGAATCACGGAGAGCCTACATCAAACTTTTATGAGGACATCAGAGAATTAGATGGCACAAAATACACCGGCGAGATAGATTACTATCATTTGAGTCCTCCTTGCCAATCGTACAGCCTTTCAGGAAGTCGAGGCGGCGCAGCAGACGATCGAGGCGGATTGATGTTTGAAGCCATAAAAAGCATTGACGAAGTACAGCCTAAAATGTTCAGTGTTGAAAATGTTCGTGGTCTGCTTAGTTCAAACAATGGCGAAGATTGGAAAAACATACTCAAAGATTTTAACTCACTCAAAGGTTACACGATATCGTGGGGAATTATGAATGCGAAAGAGCAAGGAACTCCGCAAAATAGAGAAAGAGTCTTTATAGTTGGTTTTAGAGGCGATGGTGCAAAGATGAGCTTTCCAAAAAGAAGAGAATTGAAGTTGTGCATAAAAGATATTTTAGAACACGACGTCGATGAAAAATACTTCTTGTCTAAAAATACGCTTGACTGCTTCGCCAGACACAAAAGACGACACGATGAAAGAAAAAATAATTTTGGATTTAAGATTAAAAGAATCGACGATTTAGCGTATTCAGTAACAACGAGAGCCGGCAAAAGAAATACTGATAATTTTATTCGTGATTATTCAGATAAAAATAAAATAAGACGTCTTACTCCGCGTGAATGTGCAAGAGTACAAGGAGATTTTAAAGATATGTTCAAATTTGGAAAGGCATCCGACACGAAACTCTATGAATTTATCGGAAACGCTATGGATATTTCAACAACTAAAAATCTCATAGTGCGAATGCTGGAACATTTAGAGAATGTGAATCTAAATGCTCCTAGTAAGCCTAGTTTCACAGTAAGCACGAAAGATAAGCAATTAAATTTATTTGACATAGGAGCAGCATAAAATGAGAGAGTACGCAAAAATAGGCAATTTTATAATTGCAGCGGTTACAAAAGAAGAGAGAGTTGTAGGTTTCGCAGTGACAGACAGAAACGGCGAGAGAGTTACAGATAAGCTTTTCAGAGTTGCAAGTGATGCGATCGGATGGGCGAATACAAATTATGTGGAGTTGGTAAAGTGAGAAAAAAAACCTGCAAAGCCTGTAAAGAAAAGTTTATACCAGAGCGTGAGATGCAGACAACTTGCTCATACACTTGCGCAATTGAGTACGCACGGTACTTGCAGGCAAAGAAGATCAAAGCAAATAAAAAGCAAGCAAGACGAGAACTCAAAGAGTACAAAAGCAACGACACAACAGAGCTAAAAAAGAAAGTTCAGCAAGCATGCAACGAGTATATAAGATTGAGAGACACAAAAGAGCCGTGCATATCTTGCGGATATTCAGGAACAGGCAGACAATGGCACGCAGGACACTATAGACCTCAAGGCGGAAACAGCGCATTGAGATATGACGAGCGGAACATACATAAACAATGCTCAATCTGTAATACGCACAAATCAGGAAACCTTGCAGAGTATAGAAAAGGACTAATTCAAAAGATAGGGCTAGAAGCCGTTGAAGAGTTAGAGGCAAGCCATAGCATTAAAAAATGGAGTAAAGACGAATTAGATGCACTAATGGCTCAATTTAAGTACAAAATAAAGATTTTAAAGGATCGGTATAAATGTTGATAGCTAATTATGATGAAATTCCCTATTTAGTAATGACAATGTTTGTATGCACTCTTCTTTTGTTTGCAATGATAAAGGCGCATGATGATTTTCAATAGAAGAGACCTGCATGAACACATGGGAACAAGAGCAGTAGCGAAGTTAAATACTCTCAATAAGTACAATTTAGGAGAGTATAAAACAGTGAGAGTGATTGAAGAAAACAATCCTGCGAAAAATCATAGAGACGTAGTGAGAACAGCACTTCATTATGACACGCAGGAGTGTATAAAGTTCTTCGAGAAAAGAATTAAAGATGAGTTGGCTAATCCATCTGCACGCTACAAGAACTATCATTGCAAGTGTTGGAATGGAGTTATAGAGTTAATGCGAGAACTGGAGGATAAAGATGAGCGCAGTAAAACAGAAAATAAACGAATGTAAAGAAGTTGTGAGAGAAGCAAAAGAGATCACACTAGAGTTGCTTAATGAGCCGATGCCTGAAGAGCAAAAAGAAAAGATATTTAATCTTTATAAATTATTGAAGTGAGGAAACGTAATGAGTTTATCAAGAAAAGAAAGAGAAGAGTTTGAGAGATATATGAAAGATAGTAATGTCGGAAAAAGATATTCAGTCGGAGTTATTGACAAAGTGAAGAGCAAGAAGCAAAAGAACAAGTACCAAAGAAAATGCAAAGGTGTTTATATTGATGTCTATGACGTTCTTAAAAGTTTTGAAGTGAACAATCCTGCTGTGCAGCACGCTGCTAAGAAACTGTTGGCAAGCGGAAAGCGTGGGTATAAAGACACTGTGCAAGACTTGAAAGAAGCGATAGCAAGCATTGAGAGAGCTATTGAGTTGGAGGAAGAAAATGAGTAACGAAGAGTTGGAAAACAAAAAAGAGATGATATCTTCACTTGATGGAATAGATTTAGATAAGTTTGACATCATACTAAATAATGCAGTAGGACTTGGCAGCACATCAAAGAGAGAGTTACATGATGCAGTGAAGCAAAGACGTAAGCAGTTGTTAGATACGTTCAGTGTCAGTGTAGAGCATGGTGAAATTGATAGTGATGAGTTTTAGATTACAATTATATAAAACAATTAAAAAAAATCACTACACCTAGAAATACTACACTTTATGTAAGAAAAATACCCCTACCGCAAATAAATAAAATATGCATTTTTACTAGATAGGTATTAAAAATATTCCCATCAATGGTTAGATAAAAATTTACATATCTACTATAATTCAATCATAACAAATAAAAAGGAAAAAGCTATGAGCAAAAAAACATTCACAGACGAACAAAGAGAATTATACTCTTTGATGTTACCACAATACGGACCAGTTCTTAATCAAAAAGAGACAGCACAGGTCATTAAAAAATCACTTGCTACACTTTATCGTATGCGAGAGCATGGCATAGGTCCATCTTACAAAAAATGTGATAATAGTAAATCAAAGAACGGTACAGTTTTATATCCTCTTCAAGAAATTGTTAGATATCTGACTGAATCAAATGTGAAAACAAAGTAGTATTAAGGAATATTATGAGTAGATCAATAGGTTTTAGCAAATGGGTGTTAGTTAGAAAAAGAAAAGGCGATTGGGTTTACAAACCCAGTAAGTAAAGTGATGATATAATAATAAAATTTCAAATGGAGAGTTAAGATGAAAAAAATATTGTTAAGTGTAATGATAGTTATAATTTCGATAGGTACAAACCTAAGCGCAATGAATCAGGACGAGAGATTTTCAGTTTTACAGTCTGAAACTAATTGTAAGGACATGGCAACTTTGCTAAATCCGAATATGGACAAGTATCTTTATAATGCAAACATAGTGACGAACTTTAAAAATGGAAAGAAACAAATATCAACCGGAATAAGATTTGGAAATGGAGAGGCTATCTATTGTCTATCAGATGTGAACAAGGATGCTTAGCCAAACTTTGAAGATAATACCATAAGGCTTATAGGTATTCCATATGATGTAAGTATGTTGGACATTGAGCTAATGCATTATGATGGTAAAAATTTGTTAATTGTACATACTTGATTTAATTGAATAATATATAAATGAGCCTTATGAGAGAATATAAAAGCTCAAAGAGTGGTTCTGATGTCCGAATCCTCACAGTTACTGCATTTTTCAAATTTAGGTTAAAAACTGTAAAAAAGTTATGCGTTTTAAAACAAATTGAATACACAGAAGAAACATAACAATTTACAGTATTTAGTTGATGTTTTAGATGGTTAAAATTAACCTGCTTTTATATTATAAAATATTTGTGGTACAATTCTGCAATATAGGGTATGTGCAATACTCAACTAAATAAACGGAACAGCTAAATGAAAGATGAGTTATTAAGCGGTATTGAACTAGCAAAAAGACTATGTGTATCATCAGCATACATCACTAAACAAAAAAAGTTAGGGAAACTAACTGGATGTATTTACAATAAAAAATACTACTACATAAAAACCTGCAAAGCGTTAGGTCGTGATCCTGACAATCCTCAATATTCAAACAATCATAACAACATACAAAAAAAACAAACAGACATAACAGAGAAACCAAAAGAGAAAAAGCGAACAGAAACTAAAGCAAAACAAACGAAGTCATTTAATAGCGAGACAGAAGCGAGAAGCCTGCTTGAAGAGATAGAGTCTGCAATAGACAATCAAGCAAATACAAAAGATAGAGCGTATTTAGACGGGCTAAAGCTAAAAGCATCAATACTCAAAGAGTACTTCCTTGCAAAGAATGAAGAGATAAAAAACAGAAAGCTTGAAGAGAATCTTTTTACGCAAGATGAGGTTATTCAAGTGTTAAGTGCAGCTATGAGCATGATACGAAATGCAATGATAAATATGCCGAATAACTACGCTGTCAATTTAGAGAACACAGATAAAGTTACTATAAAAGAATATGTTACAGATGATGTAAATAAGATTTTAAGTGACTTACAGGCAGTTGGGAAACAGTTTGAAAAATCTAACATATAAACAACAGCGAGTAATATCTGAGATATTCAAAGAGCTAAAACCAAAGCCAAAAACAAATACACTAGAGTTTGCAAAAGAACACGGGTATCTGTCTGCTGAGAGTTCAGCTATAACAGGACGATTTGTTCCGTTCGCTTATCAAGAGGACATACTAAGAGACACGAGTTGTGATGATATTGAGTTATTGGTATGGATGAAGAGTACCCGTGTAGGATATACAAAGATAGTGAACTTTTCAGTAGCGTACGACATTGTAGAAGATCCATGCCCTCAAATAATATTCCAGCCAAATGACTCTAAAGCCGGAGAGTGGAGCAAGAAAGAATTAAAACCACTACTCAGAGATATTCCTTATGTTGGTGACTGCATAATCAAGACACGAGAAGAGAACAATCTGAATTATAAAGCATATCCCGGAGGTTTTATTGAGTCTCGTGGCGGAAAGTCTGCAAACAACTATGCATCTGCAACCGCTAAAAAGATACGACTTGATGAGTATGATAGATTCCCTGATGATGTAGATGGCGAGGGAGATCCTTACGAGCTTGCAAAAAAGAGAACTGAATCTTACTGGAACGGGCAAGTGATGATAGGCTCAACTCCAACGATTAAATATCACTCAAAAATAGAAACGAAGTTCAACGAAACAGATATGAAGTTTCGGTATCTTCCATGTCCGAAGTGTGGACACTATCAGATACTAGAGTTTAAAAACCTGATAATTCCTCAAGAGTATCGAGACGGAGTGAAACATTGGCATACAGAAGACACAAAGATGAAGTGCATAAACTGCGAAGAACTTATAAGCCACGATCATAAAAAAGCAATGGATAAAAAAGGAAAGTGGAGACAGACTAAGCCTTTTTATTGCTGCGGAAAATGGCAGGACCCGAAAGAAAATAGACACTGGTTTGAAAATAAAGACAATGAACACGACAAGAGAAACGGAGAGGCACTTTGTATAGAGTGTGGACTTACTGCTGAATATAATCGCATCGGAAGAAAGAAGCGAGGATATCATATTTGGGCTGGGTACTCTTTTCAGCCAAACACAACATGGGCAAAGATAGCAGAGACTTTTGTGAACTCTCTTAACGATGCAGAGAAAATGAAATCATTTAAAAATACATGGCTTGCTGAAACATGGGAAGAAAAAGCAGTAACACTCAACACAAACAACTTGATGAACAATGCAGAAGATTATGACTACATCCCAAATGATGCAAAGATCCTACTCATGACAGTAGATACACAAGATGATAGACTTGAATACCTCATTAAAGCATGGTGCGATGGAGAAACAAGTTATAACATACGAGCAGGAAAGATTATGGGAGACCCTATCAATATGTTTGTGTGGGATAAATTACTTGAAGTATCGCAAGAAGATTTTTACACGCAAGACGGAAAGAAAGTAAACATATACCGTTCATTTATAGATATGGGCGGACATAAAACAGACGAAGTAAAGAACTTTGTCAAGAAACATCCAAGTAAATTCGTTCTTTTAAAAGGGGATGACAAAGAGGTCAAGACAAATGACTCAAGACCTATTGCAACTTTGAAGCAGGCGAAGAAAGATGAGAGCATCATTATGTGGGTAGCAACGACAAAAGCAAAAGATATCATATTCGACAGACTTGCACTCAATGTCGATGATGACGGGTATATACATCATAATAACAGCTTTGATGAGGAGTGGTTTAATCAGCTCACAGCAGAGAAGAAGATATTTAAAAAGAATAAACGTGGCTTTTTAGAACAGACATACATCAAGACAAGAGAGAGAAATGAGGCACTTGACCTTGAAGTATATCAGCTTGCAGCAGTAAAACTTTTGCAACAACAGATTAAAAACTTTGATTTATCAAAGAAATAGTTATATTTTCTTTTGTTTTTCAAATAATTTAGTTATAATGGTGGTGTAGAGATAAAACGATGTGCGCAGCATCGTACTAAAAGACGGAATTACCTTATTATGGCAAAAACTGCATTACAATTATTATCAGACCGTAATAATGATGGTCGTCCACCACTTGAACTAGCACTAGATAACTATGAAATATGGTTAAATGCAAGTCAAGCACTAGCATCTGGCAAAGACTACGAAATATCAAATGGTCAAGGTTCAAAAAGAAAACTATCAAGAAACGATGCATCAGAAGTAAAAATGATGTTGGAATATTGGGAATTTGAAGTAGACAGACTTCAAGATAACCAATTACTCACTCCTAAAATAAACCCAATTTATACAGTTGGTAATCCAAATGCTTAATTTTGTAGATAAAGTAAAAGCTTACTTCGATCCTGAATATGCGTTCAAAGCAACTAGGCTAAGAGAAGCGACAGCATTCGTTAGCAGTATTCACGATGCATCACGTGCAACGCCTAACTATGCAGTAGCACAATGGGATAATCCTGAAGATTTAGACATATTAGACTTAGTAACACTCCGTGCAACTTCAAGAGACAAATACTACAATAACGGCTTTTACAAAGGAACAATATCCGCAGCAGTGGATCACGTTGTCGGAAGCGGACTCCATGCAAAATCTACAATACAACGCAGACTTATTCCATCACTTACAGAAGAGAGAGCAAAGAAGATAGAAGAGATGTTTGATGACTACTTCAACGCATGGGCAGAATCTACAATGTGCGACATCACAGCAAAAGATAACTTCTATGCTATTCAAAGACTTGCATATATGCAGTACAAAAGAGATGGAGACTGTTTCGTCTCATTACCGCTAACACCTATAATAAATGGAAAAGTTGTTCAAATAAACATGATAGGTGCTGAACACGTCAAGTCTTATGAGCTTGGTTTTGAACACGGCATTAAAGTAAACAAAAACGGTATGCCTGTATCGTACTCTATCGTTCAAAAAGACAACACATTTAAAAAAGTAAAAACATTCTCAAAAGGAAAAAGAAACATACTTCATGTTTTCAACAGAGAACGTGCAAAACTTAAAAGAGGTATTCCTTTTCTCTCTCCTGTGATGAGAGATGTAGATGCAATAGACCAGTATATGAAGTATGAACTCACAGCTGCGAAACTCTCAGCTATATTCTTTGGCTCTATAACTACGCAGTCAAAAGAAGATATTTTTGGAAACGAAACAGATCTTCTCAACCCAAGTGAGCAAAAGCAGACTGAGAAGAACACCATAAAAGAGAATAGTATCACGCAACTCTTACCGGGCGATGAGTTAAAAATACATCAGCAAGGGCGTGACAATCCAAACTACGATAAATTCGTAATGACATCTATGCAAAAAGTGGCAGCTTCTACACGCATACCGCTTGAAATAATCCTCACGCAATTCACATCAAGTTACTCTGCTTCTCGTGCTGCAATGTTGCAGATGCAAAAATTCGTTAAGCCTGAGCGTGAACTCTTCATCACTTCGTTCTGTAAACCTACTCGTGACCAAGTTATCACATGGGGAGTTTTAAACGGAGATTTAGACGTACCGGACTTCTTTGAAAACAGAAGTGCTTATCTGAAATCAATATGGATCGGTGATCCGATGGGCAGCGTAGACCCTCAAAAAGATGTGAAAGCGAAAGTATCTGCGATAGACAATCATCTTTTAACAAGGGAGCAGGCAACTGTTGAACTTGGTTTCGGAGATTTTGAAACGAATGTGAACATTCTAAAGAAAGAAAAAGAGTTGATAAAACCATTACAAAAGGAGTTAATGAATGTCGGTAATTAAGATAGATGGAGATATTGGAAGATGGGGAGCAGTCTCATCACAATACATAAAAGAACAGCTCGATGCAAAGAGTGGAGATATTACTATAGAGATAAACTCTCCGGGTGGAAGCGTTATGGAAGGCATCTCAATATTTAACGCAATCAGAGCATATGATAAAGGCAGCGTTGAAGTCGTAATCACTGGGCTAGCTGCATCAATGTCTTCATACATTGCATTAGCAGGAGATAGTATAAAAGCGTATGACAATGCAGTGTATATGATACATAACGCAAGCATCATATCATGGGGAGATGCTAGACAACTGCGAAAAGATGCTGACCATGTAGAGAGCCTTACAAAATTACTCATCAAAGAGTACATAGCTAAGACTTCAAAAGATGAAAAAGCAATGAAGAAACTCCTAGATGATGAAACATACTTCTACGGAGAAGACATCTTAGCAAATGGCTTTTGTGATGAAATCATTGACAGCGGAAAAGAAGATGATCCTATGACAGCTAAAGCCCTAGCAGTTGAAAGTGTAAAAGCTTGTATCTCAAACTACAAGGCAAACATAACTGACGATGAGAACGAGCAGGTAGCTGCAATGTTAAACGATACTTTGAGAGTAAACTCAGCTTCGGCACAAATCGAAAATAAACCAAAAGGAGAAAGTATGAGTAAGAAAACTTATACAGATGTAGAAGTTCAAGCTTTGACAGATGAACACGCCGAAGCTTTGAGAACATCAACTGACAATGCAGTTGCAAAAGAGCGTGAGCGTGTAAGCGGAATTATCGCACTCGGAGCAAGTGCAGAGTTTACGGCAAAAGCTATCGACGACGGTCAAAGCGTAGGCGATGCAGCAATTGCACTTTTAAAGTTACGTGATGCACAAATGAAGCAAAACAAAACTGACTTCGAGGCAGGCGCACAAGAACTTGATGGCTTAGATGAATCAGAAGAAGATGAAACACTCGACGCTGATGCAAAAGCAAAAAAAGAAGCTGAAGAAGCTTTAGATAAAACTTTCGGAGGTAATTAAAGATGGGTGTATCAACAATCGCTCCTGATAACTTGGTAATTGAAATTGAAAACGATTTCGGTATCACTTTAAAAGCAGGAAAAGCATATACAAAAGGTCAAGTAGTTGTGTTGCAAGACACAGGATTATACACAGATGCAAATGTAGTTGGAAGCGGTGTCGCTGCGGCAACTCCACAGCTCGGATATGACGCTCAAACAGTTGTTGTTCTCGCTGAGGATGTAGATGCAACAGCAGCAAACGCATCTGGTGTCGGTTACGTTGGAGAGTTCAATGAAAACAGTGTAACACTTCCGGGAACACAAACAAAAGCGGCTATTGCAGGTATTTTACAGGCAAAAGGCATCATCTTAAAAAAAGGAAATAAATAATGGGTATCGAATTTACTGATTTAACAAGAACGCTAGGGAAATCTCTAGTAAAGACTGCTCCTAAACCTCGTATGTTTATGCAGTTTTTCGGAACAAGTGCAACACAAGATACTGAAATCGTAGAGATTGATAAACAATTCAGAGGCATCCGTGTCGCTCAATTTGTTAATCCTGATGCTGTTGCAGATGGTACAGAGAAGTTAAGCTTTGATGAGCATACTTTCAAACTTCCAACACTTCAAGACTTAATGACACTTACATCTAGTGAGTTAAAAAAGAGACTTAGAGGTCAAAATGTTTACACTCAAACAACATTTGCAGCAAAAGCGGCGATTATGATTGCAGAGATTCAACAAGAACAACGTGAGATGATTGAAAACGCTATGGAACTTATGGCAATCGGTGCTTGTTTTGATGGTCAAATTTCAGTAGTTGGAAAAGGTGAAAACCGCATAGTTGATTTTGCTCGTAAAGCATCAAACACTATCGACTTGCTATCCGGTAACTACTGGGATGAAGCAGGCGGAACACCTGAGAGTGACATTGAGACATTCATCGACCTTATCGGACAAGATGGCTCAAACGCAACTCACGTAATCGGTCGTATAGCTACTATGAGAGCATTGGTTAGCAATGCAAATGTTCAAAAAGAGTTAGACAGCAGACGTATTGAAAACGGATCACTTGTGTTTAAATCATTTGCAGATATTAGCGGTGCTATTTTCTATGGAACTTACAAAGGTTTGGAGCTATGGGGTTATGATGGAAACTATACTGACTCAAATGGTGTATCTCAAAAGGCAGTACCGGCAAGAAAAGTCGCAGTTCTATCCGCCGTAAACGGTAACGTAGATATTGCAGGGTATGCAGGAGACATGGATATTGACTTCACAACAATGAATGAAGATGTACGTGCAGCGAAAGATGTTCGCAACTTCATTTCAAAAGTTTCAAAAGCGAAGAAAGTTATTGAAGTTGAAGCAATCCAAACACGTGCGCCGTTGCTTGTAGATGCAAACTCTACACTCGTAGCAACAGTATTGGCATAAGGAGTAGATGATGAAAGTTGAACTTTTAATTAGTGCTAAAGTAGCAGAAAAAGGGAAAGATGCTAAAACAGCATCGATCCGTTCTGCCGGAGAGATAATCGATGTTGATGACAAGTTGGCAAAAACTCTCATTGATGGGAAATTAGCTAAAAAGGCGTAACGAATGGCACTTAGTTTTGATGAAATGTTAGCAAAGGATCACGCAAATATGTTAAACGCTAATGAGTTTGGAACTCCATGCGTTAACACAAGAACCGGAGATACTTTCAACATCATCAAAACTGATGCTTTTGTCTCAATTTCCGATGATGGGATACCTATCACGGAAGAGAAGCCGATGTTTAATACATTGGAGACTAACGACATCAAGCAAAATGACATCTTGACAATCGGTGTCAAGAATTACAGAGTAAGAGATGTTAGAAAAGACGGAATAGGTGGCATTGACATCTATCTCAAGGATTAATCGTGTATAAAAAAACTGTCATACGACAATACTTCGAGCAAGTGTTAAAAGCAAATGTTCAAAGTGTAGCAGGTCGTGTTTACGGTGGTCGCATTAATCAAATAGAAGATGACGTTTTCCCATACATTACACTCTTTTCTAAAAACGAATCTATCGCAGAGCAGTTTACGACACACACATCAAGAGAACTTGACTTGAATGTCGGCATAGTCGTAAGCGACAATACAATAGACAATGGAGACTTTTACGAAGTAATAGAAAACGTGATGCTTGAAGTCGATAACGCAATGGGGAGAATACTCACTGAGAGAGTCTCCTCAATCACAGATGATTATTTCGCACTTTTTGAGGATGTTGTTTTTCAAAACTCCTCAACAGAGCATGATAATTCAAGTGGAAACGATATAGGAATGGCGATGATGAGCTATAAGGTATCTTATGATTATGCACTTCCTGTTATTCCATTGACACTTGAAGATTTTGACTGGCAAGGAAGCATCGCAAATATTCAGATAACAAACGAAGGAGTGCCTTTAAATGTTTAAAATTACGCCTAAAGAGGGCTTAAAAGTAATAAACCCTGAAACTATGAAAAGAGTTTCACAAGACGGCATAGTAGTTCAGAGTGTATCTTCATTTTGGATGAATCGCTTAAACGATGGAGATGTAAAGATTGAGGATTTATCCAAGATGAAAACATCTAAAAAAAGAGGAGCTAAATAATGGCAATCGGTTTCAATGAAATTTTTAATATGAATATCCCTTTTGTGTATGCGGAACTTAGAAAAGCAATCAGCACGACTGGAACTATCAAACAAGAGTACACAGCTCTTATCTTCGGACAAAAAACAGCAGCAGGAACAGCAGTACCAAATACTGTACTTGATATTTTCTCAAAAGAAGAAGCTATTAAGAAATTTGGTGCAACTTCAATGTTAGCATCTGCAATAGGTAGATACTACGACATTAACAAAAGTGTCAAACTGAAAGTAATCGCACTCGATGATGATGCAAACGGTATTCAAGCAGCAGGGAATGTTACTGTAACAGGAACAGCTACTGAAAACGGAACACTCGCATTTTATGCAAACGGAAGAGCTTACAAAGTTGCAGTCGCAGTCGGAGACACAGGAGCAGTGATCGCAACTGCATTAAACGCAAAGATTGCAGAGTACAGTGACAACCAGTTTACTGCGGCAGTAGATGGTACAGTAGCAGAACAAGTTAATTTAACGGCAGTGCATAAAGGTACTTACGGAAATACGCTTAAATCTATGATGAACTACAACTCTGATGATGTTACTCCTCTTGGACTTACTGTGACTATTTCAGACTTCGCAGGCGGTGCCGGTGATCCTGATTTAACTACAACAGGCGTGCAGTCTATTTTGGAAAACAATCAGTTTAACTTGATTGCGCAGCCATACACAGACAACTCAAACTTATCTCTTATTGATGTTGCACTTACTGACAACTTTAAAGCTACTGAGTTGCTTGATGGTTTTTGTGTGGTAGGTGTAAACGATACAGTGACAAATCTTACAACAAAAACTGACTCTATAAATAGTGCATTTATCACTGTGCTTGACAACTACTCTGTTTTTTCAACTGGTTTTGAACAAGCTGCAGGAATGATCGCACTCATCGGAGATGTTGCACAAAGTAATCCGGGAGCAGGTTATCTAAACAAAGAGCTTGCAGGTTTCTTACCACTCGGAGAGAGAATCAGAACTGAGAGAAATGTTCTTGCAGGTGGCGGTGTTGCTACTTATAGAGTCATGGGAAGCAAAGTGATAGTCGATAGAACTGTAACGACACTTCAAAAAGACGCACAAGGAATCGCACTCAATGTTGATGATACAGATTTAAGAGTCTTCTTGACTATCTCTTATGTTCGTTATACATTCATCGTGAGAATGTCACAGTATCAAAACTTTAAAGTCGGTAATGACTCCGATTTGTTTGGACCTGGTGTTCAAGTAATGACTCCAAATCTTTATAAACAGTATTTGGTACTCAATTATGAGCAGCTTGTAAAAGATGCAGTATGTGAGAACTTAAAAGGTTTTGAAGAGAGTGTTGTCGTTGAAAAAGTCGGCAACCGTATCAACTCTACAATGAATATTGATGTTATTAACGTGCTTCTTCAACAAGCTATGTTAATCAACTATGAAGTTTAGGAGGAATAAATGGCAAGCGTAGGAATTAAAAGACTGACTATTAACAATCAGACTATCCAAGTAAAGACAGGAACTGCGGAGTATAAGCCATCAGGAGCAGAGAAAACATCTGTGCTTGATGATGGTACTGGCGATGTAATGTTTACAACACAAGAGAGAAAAGCAGGATATGTAAAGGTGCAAGTATCAACGCTTAAAAAAGCAGATACAGACAAATTCAGAGACATGGAAGATGGCGAGGTCATTTTAGAACTTGTCGATGGAAAAACAGTAGTCGGTACAAATATGACACAGACAGCAGATCCAAGTGTTACTGCTTCTGATGGTGTCGTAGAGTATGAATTTACAGGTAATGTGAAGGTTAGATAATGCAAAAATATACACTTAGACGATCAATCAAAGACGCTTTAGGCGAAAATGAAATAAAAGAGATTCAAGTAAAAGAAGAAGCGGATATATCTGCTGATGATTTTCTTGATGTTATTGCAATTCCAACAGGTGCAAACCTCAAAGATGCAGTATGCAACATTACTGGACTTACAGGAGAGCAAGTCGGAAGCCTCCATCCATCTGACTATAATAAGCTAGCAGGTCTTGTGGGAAAGTTTATAGGCGAAGAGTAGAGTATTTAGAGAAGATGGCAACGATCATGAGTGTTTTTCACACTCAGCCATCGGAACTTAAAACACTCAACAGAATAGATACTCTTTATGAATTAGCTTTAAAATGTATTCCAAGCGATAATTGATTTTATCGCTTTGAGTGTATTTCAAATAAAAAGGACTTAGAACATGGCATCAATCAAACCTGCACAAGGTAAAGTATCAATTGTTGATAGAGCATCATCACCGCTTAAAAATGTTGCTAAGTCTTTTATGGGATTAGGAAATGCATCTAAAAAAGCATCTTCAAATGTAAACAAGAGCCAATCTTCACTCACACGATTAAGCAAAAAACTAAACAGAGTGAACAGAAGCATAAATGCAGGAAAAAAAGGACTGAAAGGTTACGCATCAGGTTTTAGCAAACTTGCAGGACTAGGAAGTTTTCTACTCGGTGGCGGACTTGCAATGGCTGTCAATCAGCAGGCAGAAGCACTTGACAAACTAGGAAAAAAAGCAGGAAACCTAAAACTTCCAACAGATGAACTGCAAGCGATGCACGAACAGGCAAAACACGCAGGACTCTCAACTGATGATATGGATGCTTCACTCACTCGTTTTACAAAGCGTTTAGGCGTGTTTCAATCAACCGGCTCAGGACTTATGGCGAATGTCATTAAAAAGATTAGCCCTGCTCTTGCAATGCAGTTAAAAGGTGCGAAAGACAACAAGCAAGCATATGAAATGATACTCAAGACATATGCAAAGCTTCCAACACAACAGGCTAAAATGGCTTTAGCAGATGCAGCATTCGGTATGACAGGTAGAAAATCTCTTCTTATGCTTGATGAGGGCGTGAACGGACTCATTGCATCACGCAAGAGACTAAAAGAACTTGGAGGCGGTGCAAGCAAAGCAGACATAAAAGCCGCTGCGGCATATAATGATACGCTTCAAGATCTTAGCTTCGTAGTCAATAGTATAAAGTTTAAAGCACTCACTCCGGTTCTAAAAGAAGTAACAGGACTGATGAGCGACTTCACAGAGAAATTTAAAAATGCAAAATACAGAGACGAGGCTATAACGAAAGTTAAAGTAGCAGTCGTAGGAGTATTTAATGCAATAAAAGGCGGTATAGGACTGCTTTCGTCATTGCAAAATCATATAGGAGATGTCGTTGCAGGCGTTGCACTTTTTAAAATAGGAATGTTCGCATTGAACGCTGCTATGTATGCTAATCCTATTGGATTGATCGTTGCAGGATTGGCAGCAGTCACGACAGGAGTAATTTGGGCTTACAATAAGTTTGATGGTTTTAGAAACCTAGTTGATGACTTTGGAAGAGGAGCATTGAAAGTATTTAAAGCTATTGGAGATGGTTTTAATTGGTATTTTGGAATTATAGGAAAGCAGATAGACTGGGTAGTTAGCAAGTTTGCAATGATAATGAAATATGCCGATAAACTATCTAACATGAGTCTAGGCGGTATTGTAGATAAAGTTAGCGGTTTCTTTTCAGGAGATGAAACAAAACAGCAAACACAGCCACAAAATGCACTCCAAAACATTCAAAATAACAATAAAACAGTCGTTCCGGTAGCTGTTCATGTGAATGTAGCAGATGGAAAAGTAAGAAGTGTTGAAACAGCAGGATCAACACGGACTGATGTATTTTTAAATAATGATGGGAAACAATACTAATGTTCGATATTAAAAAACTTAACAAGTCATCTTTTCGTGGAGTGCCTTTTTATACAAAAGATGATGAACTCTCAGGCGGTCAAAGATTAACAGACCATAGTTTCATAAATGGCGGAACACTTACGGAGAGTAACGGTCTTAAAAATAACACTTTTAAAATAAGCGGATATATCGGAGGCGATAACTACTTAGACCAAAAGCAGGCACTTAAACAAGCACTGGAAGACACAACAAGCGGAATACTTGTCGATAAGTTTCACGGAAAAGTAGAGGTTTATGTAGATTCATGGAGCATAAAAGAGTCTATCTCAAAGATCGGTATGGCTGCCGTTGAAATTACTTTCAAAAAAGCTACAAATAAGCTCAAAAAGACAAAAGAGATACTGTATGCAGTCGATGTGAGACCTGCTGCGATAGAGAACTTTAAGCAATCATACAACCCTGCAATAGGCGCAGAGCTTCGAAAGAAAATAGAGAGTGAAATTACTCAGATGTGGGGAAAAGTCGAAGATGGGATAAAGTTCCTAGAAGATACAAGAGACTTCTCACAAAACATAAAGTCAAAAGTAGGCGCAACGATAGCGACTGTGAAAGGTGCGATCATATCGGTAGATAGTCTTGCAAATGAAATAGTGAATATTTGGAGCAGCTTCGATGAAGTGACGGACTTGAAACTTCACAATAGTTCATCACTCAGTAATTATACAAGTTCCATAAGAGATATTGCAGTATCTACAAGTTTAAAAACATCAAACAACTACGCAGAAGCAAAAGCACTAGAAGCATCAAAAGCCTATACTTACTGTACTGTTGTTGGCATGGTCCACTCTGCAATAAAAAGTCTTGAGTATGTAGAGTTCTCAACCGGTGATGACTTTGGAAGTGTGAAAGACGATATATTGACAACGATGGATATCCTTGAAAAAGAGATAGTGAACAGTGGCGATATAAACAAGATAGTCTCAAAACAAGAGTTATTGAACAAGTATCAGGAGTCACGCAAAGAATTTATATTTTTCTACACTGCGAAGTTCTCAAAACTGCAAAATCTATCAACTGACAATATCATAGCAACAACAGACATATTTCAATACACGATGAATAAATATGGAGATATTGGAAGAGCAGATGAAGTGCTTGACAACAACAGCATAGTTGATCCTATTTTTGTGAGTGGAAATATTGAAGTATTGAGCAGATGATGCAATTAGAACTCAAAGTAAACAACGTCAAATACAGCAGATGGGAAAAAGTCTCTATTACAAAAAGCATGACATCAATCGCACATACTTTCTCTATGGAGATTTTAAACGGTGCGGAGCTATCAATACAAAACGATGATATCATAGAGATACTTGTAGATGGTAAAACATTCTTGACAGGATACATTGACGAGATAACAGCATCCATAGGCGACAAAAAGAGGCCTACTCGAATATCAGGCAG
Organism: Sulfurimonas sp.; assembly: GCA_015487265.1. GTDB lineage: Bacteria > Campylobacterota > Campylobacteria > Campylobacterales > Sulfurimonadaceae > Sulfurimonas. Next base: position 19,035 of record WFQD01000194.1, read on the forward strand.
AAGCAAGACAGGAGATCTGATAGACAGTAACATACTTACTCCGCAGCAATATAATAAATTGAATGTGCTGCAAATTATGAGCAATATCGTTTCAAAATTCGGGATGAAAGTTGTCTCAAACATAAAACTCTCTCCGCTTGAAGTATTTAATACTAAAGTTGGAGAGACTTACTTCAATGCAATAAACAGACTATGTAAGCAAACGAATACGCTACCGATAAGCGATAAATACGGAAACATCATCATAGCGAAAAATGACAAAAAAGAGAGCGAAATAGTTCTAAAAGATGATGACTTTAAAAGTCTCAAATATACGAAAAAACTCACATACAGACATGATAAATATGTTTACAAAAAAGAGAGCATGATAGACGATGTAACAGATGGTGTAATTGCAGATGATACAGTCTCAAGGTTTCGCCCATTCGTGAAAGTGAATACGGAAGATAAAACAAATCAAGACCTTGCAAAATGGCAGTACAATAAAAACAAGTCTGAGGAATTATCACTCTCAGCAGTAGTTCACGGATGGGATCTTGAAATAAATACGATAGTAAAAATAGATACGGAGATAGTACAAAACTCTTTTTTAATCAAAGAGATCACTTACACTAAAGATGACAGCGGAACAGTATCTAATGTAACTTTTGTGAGTAAAGGATTGTTTGATGTTTAATCAGATCATAGAGTACATAAATGAGAAATTAGAGAACATCCTAAAGATAGGAAAGTACACAAACACAATCGGAAGTGATGGAAAACTCCAAGAGGTGCAACTCAAAACACTTAGAAACATTGAAGATGCTTTAAAGGTCGGGCAGTTCGGTTTTAACTCAAAAGCTCCACTTGAAAGCAGATGCGTAGTTGCTAGGATAGGGAACGAAAGCATAGTGATTGCAAATGAACACATAGCAAGCATTATTGATGTAGCAAGCGGTGATAGCGTTGTTTATAATCAAAATGGAGATTATATGAAGGTTGGAAAAGACAAGATAACCATCAAAGCAAAAAGCATACAATCTGACTGTGCTGATTTTACGATAAATACGACTAATTTCACAGTCAATGCAAGTGCATCTGCTTTCACTGGCACTATCACTGCAAATGGAACAACAATAGACGATACGCATACGCACGCACAAGGTCCAGACAGTGCAGGAAATTCACAAGCGGAGACTAATCCACCATCATAGGAGCTGTAAATGGCAGATATTTACCTTACTAAAAAAGATTTAGAAACAGATATACTTTTTGACATTGTAGAAAAAGACAATGACATACTCAAAGATGACAGCTATTTAACGGCTTCAATACTCTGCATATTCACAGATGCAAGCACGCATCAGATAGGCGAGCAGATAGACGGCAGCACAATAGGAAATAAAGAGTACCACATAGAAAAACTCAGCGATGAGAACATAAAAAAGAACGAAGACGGCATACGTGAATCTTTGCAGTGGTTACTGGATGATGAGATAGTCTCAAAGATAGATATTGAGTCTATAAAACACGGAAACAGACTCGACAGAAAGATAACATTTACAACAAATAAAGGAACAAAAGACAATTTAATCTACTCTTTAGATGAAAAACTAAATATATTGACATAAATAGTTTGATTTATCAAAGAAATTAAGATATAATTGTCTGAAATAGAGTGTGTGCAGCACTCAACTGATTGACGGAACAGCATAATGACAATATTAGAGTTAAAGAATCGGATATATAACGACTTTATAGCATCATTCAAAAATGCAATCACGCCTCTAAAAAAGTCATTCTTTGAGCAGTTATCAAACTCTCTCAGTGCTACGTTCCAACTCCTATACATCTACTTAGACCGCATTCAAAAAGACAGTTTCCTTACATCATGCACATCTGACAGAGTACTAAACTACTTCGCTCCACTGAAAAATATAACACGCAAAAGCCCTACAAAGGCGACTGCGTCAGTAACATTCTACGGAACAGATGCAACAATAATTCCAACTGACACAAAACTCACTTACAATAATTTAGAGTACACAACGATCGATCCGGGAACTATTTTAAATGGTGTTGCAAATGTAAACTGCGAAAGTGTAAAAAGCGGCACAGTGAACAATACACTTGCAGAAATAGATATGTTTCTATCATCTCCTATTGTCGGAGTGAACAATAAAGCGTACTGCCAACTAGGCTTTAGCGGTGCGGTAGATGAGGAGACGATAGAGAGCGTAAGAACAAGAACACGACAAAAGTTTGCAACTGCATCATATGTCAATAACGACAGCTTTTATAAAGCACTTGCAAATGAAGTTCCAAATGTCAAAGCATCGTTCATAAGTGATAACAAATACGGAGTAGGAACATTCGGAATAACAATACTCACGTATTCAAATGCAGGAGTTCCAACGCAAGCAGACATTGACGAAGTGCAAGCATATTTTGAGAGTAAAAATGCTGTACCTATTTATGTGGGAGTGGACTACTTCCTTCCTGTAATCACTCCAGTTGATTTCAGCATACAGTTAGCCATAAATGATGCAACAAACCAAGAGAGCGTTTCTCAGTCTATAAAAGACTATTTATACCTCACGCAAAAACCAAATACAACTTATGAGTTTGCAGGACTAGCAGAGTATATTCAATCATTAGGCGCAAGACTTGTAATACCTGCTACAACTGACACGCAAGTAATCGCAGATAATGAAGTACTTGATGTCGGAGTGATAACATGGCTCTAAAATTCTCAAATATTATAAAGTCATTTTTACCAACTGGAAAAGCGTGGGAGTTAAAAGAGAACACATCTAAACTCATAGACGGAACAAGTGAAGAGTTTGAAAGAGCATACAACACATCAAAAGAGTTTTATGACAATTTTAACATCATTCAGAGTGACAAATTAGCAGATAAACATGGACCTGACTATCTTATACAATCAGGACTATTTTCAAACAGAGAGATACAGCGCATAGTCGTTGAATATTTGAACAAAGATTATGACTACAAAACAATCATAGACGACTTCGCAACATTTATAGGCGAGAGTGTATCTTTTGTAAATCTTCCCATTTCTATGGAGTTTGGAGAGTTACAATTCGGAGATGAGTTCGGAGATCCTACTCTAAGCCGATACATGGAAATACTCATACAATTCAGCGATACTATCTCGTGTGCGAATTATAAAAAATTAGAGTGGCTCGCACTGTTTTTGAAACCGCCTTATGTCAATGTGATATTCGAGAACAAACCTATAAACTCAATAACTCCATTCACAGTCGGATACTCTCAATTTGGCGATGAGTTAGGCGAGTTATCAGCATGTTAAAATTTAAAACAAAGGAATAAAATGCAGAAGTTTAAAGTAGCAGACGGCGCAGCAGCAGATGGAACGGCCTTAGACAGAGACGGTTTCACAGCAGGAACAAGACTGCTTGCAAAGTTTATGAATGACAATCAGTGGAATGTGTTTGACGTAGTAGAGGGCGCAGGATACACGCTAATAGATGGAGATGTATCACAACTAGCAAAAGCAGTGCGTGCGCCATACAATGCAACATACACATACAACACAAGCGCAATAGCAACTCAAACAGCAAGTGATGTCGTTCGTGGGAGTGATGGAGCTTATTATGAGGTTTTATCAGATGGAGTAACAAACGATGATCCAGTTACAAATGCTAATGGAAATTGGAAAAAACTGACTTTCAAAGTAGCAGATGCAGTTAATGTAGATGAAGCAATAAGCAGACAACAAATAGTAACTTCTACTCCATTAACAGGTAGTAATGTCGATTTGCTTGATGGTAAACAAAGTAATGTTACAGCAGCAGTAGATACTATCCCTATTAGAGATACGGATACAGCAATATTAGGTAAAAATCAATGTACTGCTTGGATAGTGTTTGACGCTACAACTACAGCACCTACAATCCTAGGCAGTTACAATATAGGAAGTATCATTAAAAATGCAGTTGGAGATTTTACTCTTAACTTTACAAACGCATTCATAAATGCTAATTACTCGGTTACATTTGGACAAAGAGAAAATTATGCACAAAATGGTTTCGTTACAGAACAACACGATGCCCCACTTAGGACAACAACTCAGTTAAGAATTTATTCTATTTCTGGTAGCACTCTAGTAGACTTTCCTATAATTTCAGTACAAGTATTTGGAGGCAAATAAATGAAAACATTTTATAAAATAAACACAGATAAAACAGCAAGTATTGGAAGTGGTACAGCAGTTCCAAAAGGTTTTACAGAGTGCATAAAAGGAAGTGAGCCTAAAGAATTATTAGATGCTTTGGACAATGAAAAACTAACTAAGCAGGTTCAAGATATAAACAATGCTATCCAAAATCACTTAGACACAAAAGCTCAAGAGTTTAAGTATGACAATATGATGAGTGCTAGAAGCTATGCAGGATATACAAATCCATTTCAAGCAGAAGCTCAAGCACTTGCAACTTGGTGTGCTGATTGCTGGGCTACAGCTGGAACTATTCAAGCAGATGTAGAAGCTGGAAATCGTGCTATGCCTACAGTTGATGAAGTGTTGGCTGAATTACCGGTATATCAAGGCATCTAATGAAATACCCAGTAGTAAAAGCAACAGAGAGAAACACTTTCTTTTTAGAGGAAAACTACCAAGTTAAAAACATACGAGTTCCAAAAGGTTATGAGAGTAATGGTGCAAACATTCCTCGCCTTTTTTGGAGCATAATCCCACCCTTTAAACCAAAATATCAACCAGCAATCTTCATTCATGATTATTTATGTGACCTAGAGAAATACTCTTTAGCAGATGATCTCTTTGAAGAGGTACTTTTTGAGATAGAAGAGTCGTGGAGAACTAAAGCAATGGTAAAAGCTGTAAGACTTTACCACAAAATCAAATACGGAGTATAGAAGTGCCACACAATAACTTTGGAGATATAGATTTTGTCTCAACTATATTTGCATTTTTGGCAGGCGTGTGGGGTGCTACTGTATCTTTCATACGCAGAGATGTTCGAGGCTTCTCTCTGCTTAAAAAAGTAACGCTATTCTTTATGGATATGTTCGTAAACATAGGGCTTACTCTTCTTGTCTATCTAGGACTTATTGGGTACGGGATAAATGAACTTTTGGCAGTTGCAATCAGTGGTTTTATAGGGCATCAAGGAACAAGAAGCTTTTATTTAATGGAGCTTATAATCACTGAAAAACTAGGTGCAAAAGCTACTTTTGAGGAAGTGAAAAAAGAGAAAGGCAAGTAATGAAGTTCATCTACTACATAGCCATACTGTTCACTGTAATTTTACGTAGAGTTCTATTTCCTATTGTATTTGTTGCAATTCCGTTTCGTAAATATCTACGTAATACAGTTTACAACTATCATTTAAACAATGATATTAAGTTAAAACGACTATATGAGCGTAATCCGGTGCTTACTCGATGCCAACTTGCAATTAATCATAAATGTTGGATACTTGACGGAGGAAGTCATAGTTCGTGCAGAGGACTGATTGAGCGTAGATATGTGTCACGCATGGAGTACGTTTTTGCTTTGTCGCTATGGCTCTTTTTGGATGACGACTGCAACGAAGATACTTACGATAAAGGCTTCAATGAGACTATAATTAATGGAGAGCGTAAAGCGTGGATGCCTGAGTTTATAGTGAAGAGAATGAGACAAGCAGTTGATAAAGCTAATATGACTAATGTCAAAGGAAATAGTTTTGATTTAGGAGATGTAAGAGATGAATATCCATTATTTGAGTTTTGGAGTGTGTTCTGGTGGACTTTGCGAAATACTGCATACAATTTTAATTATAAGTTTAACCAAATAGCAGATGAAAAGAAAGTATTTAAAATCATAATATTTAGTAGATTATTCGGATGGGATGAAGACGGCTATGTCATTGCAGACGGCAAGAAAGTAAAATGCTACTCTTGGGAATTTGGAAAACTTTACAAAAAGGAAATATAATGGCAAATTTTGATAATGCAATAGAAAAAACACTTGTAAATGAGGGCGGTTATATTTTTGATAAAGATGATTTAGGCGGTGAAACAAACTTTGGAATATCAAAAAGAGTCTACCCAAATGTTGATATAAAAAACTTAACAGTAAGCCAGGCAAAAGAAATTTACAAGCGAGACTATTGGGATAAAGTAAAAGCCGACAATATAGAATCTCAATTAGTTGCAAATGAATTATTTGATACAGCAGTCAACATGGGTGTAAGAACAGCATCTAAGCTCATTCAAGGGTGCATAGGCACTCACCCTGACGGAATCATAGGTAATGTTACACTTCAACAAATAAACGACACTGACGAAGAGTTACTACTGCTTAGATTTAAGTTAGCTAAAGTTGCTAGATATGCTTATTTGGCTAAAAAAAGACCGGCTAATAGAAAATATTTACTAGGCTGGATAAATAGAGCGTTAGGAGCATAAGATGGGTTTCTTTGATTTTTTAGGAAGTGGAATAGTTGAGAGTGTTGGGAAAATCGCTGATGATTTAGTGACTAGCGATGAAGAGCGCATGGAAAAAGATAACGAGAAATTAAAGACTAAATTATCTTTTAAAAACGAAATGGCTAAAAATGATCTAGCATATGAGGGCGAACTCACAAAACGATTAGAGAGTGACAATCAAGGTAACTTTTTAACGAAATCAGCTAGACCGATTACTTTATATTTAATGTTAGGATTAATTTTCATAATGATATTTGGCAATATGTTTGGAATAGAGATTGATAAAAAGTATGTTGATTTAGTTCAAATACTAGCAATGACGGCATTTTCTTTTTATTTCGGCGGTAAGAGTATAGAAGCTTTTAAACACGGTAAAGTATTATAAGCAATGGAAGCCATAGAGTTTGACATAACGGAGCAGCTAGACACATTCAATAAGCTCTCAAAAGATATGCCTTATATCATCTCACGTGCGATGAATGATACTGCGTTTGATGGGATGCGTAAAAGCTTTTCTAAAGAGATGCACAGTGATTTAAAAGTAAAAAACAGTAACTTTGCAAGCGAAAAAGCTTTTAAAGTAAACAAATCTAATAAAAATCATCTAGTCGTTGAAGTACATCATAAAAAAGAAGAACTAGGATTGCAGCAGTTCGGAGGTGTTGAACTTCCAAAGAGTAAAAAGTTAGCTATTCCACTCCGCACAAATATGGCAAGATACGGAGGTTTTGCACGTGGTAAATCTCTCACTAAAAAAAGCCATATGAGCGTAGGTAAACTGCTTGACAAAGAAAAAAGCAACTCAAAGATAAAAGGTCACACTGTTTATTCTACAAAAGATGGAGTATATCTAAGAGACAAGGATCATCTTAGAAAAATATACACTTTTGTCGATAAAGCTACTCACAACAAAAAGACAATAGACTTTCAAAAGGCATCTGTGGACACTTTTAACAGAAGATTTGCAAGACACTTAAATTATTGGTATTTGAAAGTTCTTACTTCATAATTAGAAACAAAAATCAGAAAACATTTAAAATTTTATTTAGTAATAGCCCTTTAATCATCAAATCTTTTTTTATATCGCCATATTGGCTAACTGCTCCTTTAGTTACTCCTAGATAATCAGCAAGATCTTTTTG
>WFQD01000195.1 GCA_015487265.1 Sulfurimonas sp.
ACAGCTCTAAAGTTTATGAAGAGAATCCAACCGATGCACCGGGAGACAATTTAGATACGGAGGCACGAATTTTATGAAACGCATTATCATCGCAACTATAAGTTTTGTGCTTACTATGTTACTACTAGCACTTATAAATTGGTTTGAAATAGAGAGTGGCAACATTGATAAAATTAATAAAAAACATTTAAGTGAAATAGAGAGACTCAATAAAATTGCAAAAATAAACACTTGGTTAGATACTGTGATTCAACCTCATATTGCATCACTTCCTACAAATAAAGAACTTGCAGACCATAACTTAGTAAAATATTTTGATCTTTACTCAAAAAATCTTCATTTTCGTGTCAGTCACTATATATATGGTGAGGATAACTTACGCAACCTCGATATAGAATTTACTCTGCAAAGAGAGCAAAAAAAGCATGTTTTACAATTAATGCAGTTACAATATGCTCAAGGTTTTTTACAATTTAATACTTTAGAAGTAAATAAAGAAAAGATAAAAGGTGAACTCCACCTAATACAACCTTTTTATGGGGAAAACAATGCATCTCACGAGTAAACAACTTTTTCTTCTCTTTGTACCATTTATTACTGCTGCTCTAGTCTACAATTTGAGCGATTATATTTTAAAAAACAGTGCTTCCTTGTTTCCAAAACATAATGAGTATAGCAATAGTGAACTTGAAAGAAAAACATATACATATTTGCAGATAGAAGCCAAAAACACAAATTACAAAGAAATCAAAAAGAAATTTTATGCACGTAAAACTAATGCACAATGGATTTCTAATGTTATCTTCCTGAAGAATGCACCCGCTGAAGTATCTGAAAAAGTTATAAATAAAAAAATTCAAACAAAAAAACAAACGCAAACAATATGGAACTTAGAAGCAGTTTTCAGTAAGGAAAAAGTGGCTATAATAAATGGAAAATTTGTTAGTAAAGCTGACACAGTAGATGGTGCTACTCTTTTAAAAATAGAAAATAACAGAGTACTCTTAGAGTTACAACATAAAAAAGGAAAAAAATGGATTTATTTGTTTCATTAGTACTATTTTTAGTCATATCTTTTAGTGGGTGTACCCCTAAAAATCCTCAAGTGACTGCCCTCAAGAAAGACGACACAGCATCAATTGCTGCACAGTTAAAAGATTTTAAGCAAAAATCGCAACAGAAACAAAACACTGTCCCAGCATTGGTTTTACCTTCTGTTTATGAGAAAGTCTCTATCTTTGATGAGAACAAGATCACATTATCCGCAAGTAATTCCCAACTTATCACACTCCTGCACTCCATCTCAAAAATTGCAGGATTAAATCTTATAGTAGATAGTGATGTTCCTACTGATGTGCCGATTACACTCTCTGTCCATGAGGCAAATTTAGAAGATGTTTTAAAAATATTGATGAACATATCTGGCTCTTACTACCAATTCCAAGGGAATATACTCCATGTAAAACAATACATGAGAAAAAGTTTTTTACTCCCTTATGTCCACAGTGATACATCTTTTCAAACAAATTTAGGCGGTGATATGCTCAGTTCTGCCTCTTCTGGAAGTGGCTCTGGTGATGGTCAAGGGATTAAGGGTGATTTTTCAATGAAATTCGCCAATCAACCAAAACAAGATTTTTACACACAGATTGAAAATAATATCAAAAAACTTCTGAGTAAAAAGGGAGAATATACACTCAATAAATTCACCGGTTTAGTGACTGTATATGACCAATATAAGAATATTCAAGTCATTGAAAAATTCTTAAAAAAGATTAAAAAACAAACACGTAAACAAGTACTTATAGAAGCAAAAATTTTAGAAGTCACACTCAATGATGGCCACTCACTTGGTGTTAGTTGGGATGCCATTGCAAATAATATTGCAAAAACAGGAGATCAGTTACATATCCAACAAGGATTATCATTAACAGGTGCTGTTGCTGGGACTGTAACTTATACAAAAAATAATTTTTCAACCGTCATCAATGCATTAGATACAGCAGGAAATGTTGATACACTCTCAAATCCACGTATCAAAGTACTCAGTGGACAATCCGCAATTATCTCTTCTGGAAAATTAAAACCATTTTGGGAAAAAGAGGTACAAACAGCACAAGGAACAGGTGGTTCAGCAAGTAGTGTGGAAGTGACTTACAATCGAAGAGATGTCTTAGATGGACTTTCTTTGGGAGTCACCACAACAATTATGGAAGATGGTAAAATTATGCTTAATGTCATTCCTATTACCTCAAGTATTCAAGATATTGTAAATCATACAGATGAAAAAGGCAATATTGTTGCGACTGCTCCTATTATCAATATAAAAGAAGCGGGAACAATTATACAAGCAAAAGATAACGATCTTGTCTTAATTGGTGGCTTGATTAGTAATGCAGAAAGTAAAAAAGAGGAAAAAGTGCCTCTCCTTGGAGATATACCATTCTTTGGAGGATTCTTTAAAAGAACAATCACTACAAAAGAAAAAAGAGAATTGGTGATTTTGATACGATTAAAGATTGTACAATGAGACGGTTTTTTATACAAACACTCTTTTCTCTCATTTTTTTCACAACGCATCTTTTTGCACTTGCTGATACAACTCTTGTGCATACACAAAAGGGTGATAATAACAAGAGTGATAGCAATAAAAGTACCCAAACAAAAGTATCTACACTTCAAATTTATTCTAATGATACACAAAAGGCTTCAAAACAACAAAACACTCTCTCAAAATATACACAATCAAATATTTTACTAAAAGCTGATAAAGCCTATAAAAATGGGGATGATGTCACTGCTATGATTTACTACGAAATGCTCGTAGATGCAGGCTATGCAACAAAAAAATTAAAAAATAATCTTTGTTATCTCTATGGAAAACAGGGGGCTTGGGCTGAAACAAAAAAACTTTTACAAAATGAAAAGTATATAGCACAATTACTTTATGCGTATGCCTATGGTGCTGTTGAGTCCCATCAAGAACTTTTTATAGAACATATTTCGGAGTATATGATGCTCGATAGAAGCGGAAAACTCCTCTTACTTGCAGCCTCTTATTATGAACAAAATCAAAAGATGCAACGAGCCTTTGGCTACTACAAAATGGCATATACAAAGAATCCTTCAAGTCTCTATACACTTTTTGCGTATGCAAGATCTTTAGATATGCAAAAAAAATATCCACAAGCAATACTCTTTTACAAAAAAGCACTGAGTAAACAAACAAAAAATAAAGCATTAAAAAAAATGATTCAAGCAAGAATTTTACAATTAGAGGAGTAAAGGATGAGAAAGGCATTTACACTTATAGAATTATCTATAGTTTTAACTATTATAGGGCTTATCATTGGTGGAAGCTTTAAAGTTTTAAAAATTCAAAGAGAAAATGCAAAAACAACACGAGCAAAAGATGATGTAAAAGCTGCCAAAGAAGCAATTGTTGGATATGCACTTGCTAATAATAACCGATTACCTTCTGTCGCATACTTCAATCAAAACCTCTCTCCTACACAAAACAACCAACATCAACTCTTTTATACCTACGAATACAACCTAAGAGTTGCAAATATTTGTGCTGCGACAAACACAGAAGTTAGCCTCTCTATATATAAAGTAAATCCAAACAACCTCAAACAAGAAAAACTCAGTAAAACAATCAAGAATGTCGCCTATTTTCTTGCTTCTGAGGGTTCTAACAGTGTCATGCAAACAGCATCAACGACTTCTGGTACAAAAATCAATGTCAAAGTCCATGCACCCTATTTTTTCGTCAATGGATTTAATTATGATGATGTCTCTGATTGGATGACTTTATCACAGTTGCAAGAGAGAGTAGGATGTTCAAATAATGCTTTAAGAATAGTCAATACTTCCCTACCAAGTACAGATGTTGATAACTCTGTAAATTACACTGCACAACTAGTGCTTGATGGTAATTACTCTACTCCAACAAGTTCATCATGTAGTTTTTCACCAACAAATCATTTTATATATTCACAAAATGACTTTAGTATCAAACATACATCAACGGCGAGTACAGCAGGTGTTGTAGCAGTAAATTGTCAAATAAGTGCAGATGGAAAGACTGTCAATAAAATGTTTGCAATCACAATCAATCCAAGTACGAGTACAAATTCTAATTCTAATTCAAACTCTAATTCACAAAAAAAGAAAAAAAACAAAAATTAAAGGAAAACAATGGCACAAAATAAACCTATTGGGAAACTGCTTGAAGAGTTAGGATTTATTAATGAAAGACAAATAGATGTTGCTCTTGATGTACAAAAAGCAAGTCCAAAGTTTTTCGGTGAGATACTTGAAGATTTAGATTTTGTTACTTCATCAGAAATTGCAGAAGCTGTTGCCTTGCAAAATAATGTCGAGTATATTGATGTAGAGAGTATTGTGCC
>WFQD01000196.1 GCA_015487265.1 Sulfurimonas sp.
GGATGGCAGTAAAAGCAATAAGCGCTACAATAGATGAAGAATTATACAACAAAGCAAAAAAATTAATAGAAATAACTCAAGACTTAAACATGAGCAAGGTGTTAAATCTTGGGTTAAAAGCACTTTTGGAAGATGAAGACAGCAATTATGGTAAATTAATTAACGAAATAGGCAATTCAGTGTTAATTCCCGTTGATAAATATACCAGGGTTTTTGGGCTTAAAGGAAAAACCGTAAAAACTCAAATATCACAAGGACTGATTAATTCTATTAATCTAGGCGGCAAAACTTATATCAAAATGGAAGACGATGACTTGAGAAACATATTTTATCAAATCATTGAATTAAAAGAGAGAGTTGCAAAGCTAGAAGAAAAAGTAAAATGATGTTTATAACCACCAATAATCCTCTTAAGTTGAAGATTGTAAGGATAGGTTTTAGCAGTGAATACACATAACAGGAAGAAAAACATGATTAACTTCAACACAGAGTTTGCTATAAAAAACAATTTGTTTACTTTGTATTATCAGCCAAAAATATATTTAGATACAAAAGAGATTATTGGTGCAGAAGCGTTAATAAGATTAAAAGAAAATGGGAAAATTATTTCTCCTTCTCGTTTTCTTCCCGCAGCAGAACAAAATGGTGATATTGTGAAAATAGACAAATGGGTTTTTAAACAAATTGCAAGAGATATTAAAAAGATACATGAGGAAGCGAGAAAGACCGTGCCAATATCATTTAATGTTTCAGCTTTACACTTTCAACAAGAAACGCTTGTAGAAGATTTGGAAGGATTATTAGAAAAAACAAGAAACTATTTGCCATTTTTAGAAATAGAAATTACTGAAACAAGTGATATGTGTAATATTGATAAAGCAAAAATGGATATTGCCTATTTGAGAGAAAGAGGTTTTCGCATCTCTGTTGATGATTTTGGAACAGGATACGGATCACTCATTTATGTATATAATTTCCCAATAGATACAATCAAAATAGATAGACTTTTTGTCGACAAGCTTGCTACAAGTGAAAGATCCTTGTCAATTCTTAAAATATTGATGAAATTATGTAATAAATTAAATATTAAAACGATTGCTGAAGGTGTCGAAAAAATTGAACAAGCAAATAAATTACGCGGTCTTGGGTGTAATATTGTGCAGGGTTTTTATTATGCAAAGCCCATGCCTTTATATGATTTTATTCAATTTTTATCTGTTTCAAATGTTTTTTCTTTTCTGTCTCCTGAGACATTTGATACAACTTTAGCAGAAAGTATTTCCGCATTGACAGCTTAATTACACAAGGAGGTATAATGACAGAATGCGACTGCAATATAGGTCAATCACCTCCCCTAAATCTTAGATTATAGAGGAGGCTTGTTAGCAATAACAAGATAATCAATGGTTGACTAGACTAAGTTGCCTCATAAGAGGTCAAACTACCTTATTACTGTTATCACACCTTTGGATGGTACCCAAGTCTAAAGCTCTATGCTTATATTGTAAACAAAGAGGAAACTCTTAGTCAATATAGAGTAAAAGCAGTAATAAGATTGTCGATGGGTAATTACTCCGCAAGGAGCTTTACAAGACTATATATAAAAGGACAAAAAGATGGTAAGAGTTGTAAGCATAGACGGTAAAAATCTTATGCCTACCAATAGACATGGTAAAGTAAGAAGATTACTAAGGGATAATAAAGCAAAAGTTATATGCAAAAATCCTTTTACAGTTCAATTACTTTATAAAACAACAGATGATGTTACCCAAAAGATAACAATAGGAGTAGATACAGGATATAAATTTGTAGGTTTTGCTTTTATAGCAAATAGCAAAGTTTTACAAAAAGGAACTATTGAGTTAAGACAGGATGTTTCATCATTAATTACTCTAAGAAAAACATTAAGAAGATCAAGAAGATTTAGAAAAACAAGATACAGGAAACCAAGATTTCTAAATAGAACAAGACCAGATGGATGGTTAGCACCATCAGTGCAAAGCAAATATAATCATATTTTAAATTGGATAGATAGATTTACTAAATATATTCCAAACTATAAACTCAAAGTAGAAATAGCAAATTTTGATATTTCAAAAATTAACAA
>WFQD01000197.1 GCA_015487265.1 Sulfurimonas sp.
CTCTAAGAGGGCTAAAAGCATATTTAATCGGTTATTATCAAAACCTGTTGCCTGCCTTTTCGAGTTTGGAGTATGCGACTCTGAAACTAAAGCCTGTACTTCAAGAATTATTGGTCGAGACCCTTCCATCACTACTGTGAGAGCAGAACCTGCCTGCTCTGAATCACGGTTAAAAAAACGTGAGGAAATATCAGTAGCAGAGACTAAACCATCACCTCGCATCTCAAAGACACCAATCTCACTTGTGGGTCCAAAACGGTTTTTAAAGCCACGAAGAATTCTTAGTTCTTGGGAACTATCGCCTTCAAAATATAAAACAGTATCAACCATATGTTCTAGTACACGAGGGCCAGCAATAGATCCCTCTTTTGTAATATGCCCTATAATAAATATAGCTATATCTCGCTCTTTTGCAACCCGCATAAGTTCAAAAGTGATTTGTCTCACCTGTGTCACTGACCCTGGTGCTGAAGATATATTTTCTGAGTAAATTGTTTGAATAGAATCTATAATGAGAAAATCATATTTACGATGTTCTAATTCCACTAAAATTTGCTCTAATCGTATTTCACTTAAAAGATAGAGTGCATCATGATTTGCCTTAAGACGATTTGCACGGAGTTTAATTTGTGAAGTTGATTCCTCTCCTGTAACATAAAGAACATCTTTATTGACAGAGGCAATATTCGCACCCACTTTAAGCAAGAGTGTTGATTTTCCCACACCTGGACTTCCTCCAATCAATGTCAAAGAACCAGGAACAATACCTCCTCCTAAAACAGTGTCCAGTTCACTATCGAGCGAACTAAAACGAAAGATTTCTTCTTCAACAACATCATTAATGCTCATCGCTTTGGCAGAAGTGTTCGCATTTGATTTTGTCTGCTTCACAACTTCTTGTTGCTGCTCACTTAATTCAACAAAAGAGTCCCAAGCCCCACAATTTGTACATTTTCCCATCCATTTTGGTGTAGTAAGTCCACAATGCTGACACTCAAATAAAATTTTTTTCTTTGCCACTTTGAACCTTCTTACATAAATTTTGAAAATTATAGTACTTTTTTTATAATTTTTACTATTATATGACAAATTGACATATAAATTATTATTTATTCTATGGTATTATTTTAAAAAAAGATAAAGGTTAAGATTTTATGGAAATGACAATGGCAAAATCACAAGAGGCAATCGAGGCATACACTCTTGTAAGAAAGTTACAAAAAAGATTTGCAGACAAACTCAGTGCTTTAAGTACACAAATAGGTGAAAACAAAGCATTTGAAGAAGTTGTCTGGTTTAGAGATGCAGGTTTACATGGTGGTGGAAGCCGTTTTGAAGCTCGAGATGCAGTGCTTTTTAATACAGCGAGTGTTAATGTTTCTCAGGTTCATTACAATGAACAACCCCATAGAAACTTACAATCAGCAACAGCAATCTCTACAATTATTCATCCACAAAATCCAAATGTTCCCTCTTTACATATGCATATTAGTTTTACAGAAGTCAAAGATAAACCTTCGTATTGGCGTATTATGGCTGATTTAAATCCAAGTATTGATAACGAGGAAGATAAAAAGATTTTTGATGCAAAATTACAAAGCTTAGCAGGAGAAAGATATAAAGAGGGGTCACAACAAGGCAACAAATATTTTACTATTCCTGCACTTCAAAGGACACGAGGTATTTCTCATTTTTATCTTGAAAATTATCAAACCCAAGAGCCACAAAAAGATTATGATTTTGCCTATGCTTTTGGAGAAGGTATTATTGACACCTATATAGACATTATCTCCAATGCTATGCAAACAAGAACAAGCATTTCCCAAGAAGCCAAACGACAACAATTAGAGTATCATACACTCTATTTATTTCAAGTACTAACACTCGACAGAGGCACTACCTCAGGACTCATGATTCATAACCAAAATGATGTAGGCATCATGGGCTCCCTACCAACACATATAGACCCTGAACTTTTACACTCATGGGCAGATAAAGTAGAAGCACCTCAAGATGAGCTTGTCAATGCCTTATATGCTGCCATAGGCGAAGATGGGGCTATAGATGTTTTAACCAAAATGAAACTTGCACAAGCAGTCAGAGACCACTATGAAGCCTACCCTGAAGCCTTAAGTATGCAAGCAAGTGGTAATACTATTCCCTCTACTGTAGCAAATCATAAACTTTAAAGTAAATGTCTTATTTTATTTTGATTTAGGACGAAAAGCTTTGATGACTTCCTCATTTGTTTCTATGTATGGACCTTCAATAAGGTCTATGCAGTAAGGTACTGCTGGGAAAACAGCATCTAAACACTCACGAATTGATTTTGGTTTTCCAGGGAGATTAATAATCAAACTTTTCCCTCGTATGC
>WFQD01000198.1 GCA_015487265.1 Sulfurimonas sp.
AGATGTGTATAAGAGACAGATTTTCATTAATCTTTACTTTTGTTTCCTCCTTTTTCTTTTTAAATAGTTCTTTCATTCTATAGCTTGGTCCATTTATTAAAAATGGATAAGAGTGATGCAATAATCTATCAAGTATGGCACTTGCAACTACTTCATCACCAAATACATCTGCCCACTCTTCAAATGGCTTATTTGTAGTAATAATAGTAGAACTCTTTTCATAGCGTTTTGAGATGAGTCTAAAAAAGAGTGATGCTGATTCCTTTTGAATATCAAGATATCCAATCTCATCAATAATAAGCAACTCTATCCTTGAAGATGCTTCAAGGTAATTTGCCAAAGTATTACTCTGTCTTGCTGCAATAAGCTCATTTGTAAGCTCCTCTGCTGTAATAAACTTTACTCTCCTTCTTTGTTTAGTAGCTTCAAGCCCTATAGAGATAGCAAGGTGTGTTTTACCAACCCCTGGAGCACCTACGAGTAAAATATTTTTTGCATCATTTAAAAAACTAAGTGTTGATAGTTCCCGTAAGAGTTTCTCATCAATAGTAGGCTGAAAAGTAAAATCAAACATCTCTATCGTAGCAATATAGGGAAATCCTGCTTTCTTAATCTTGGCATTGACACTTCTATCAACCCTATCAATAATCTGCTGTTGCAGGAGTTTGTAAAGATACTCCTGATACGATATTTTTGTCTTTGTGGCATCCATAGCCATATGCTCATAATTGTCTGCAATTGAAGATAAAGAGAGTAGCTTACAATAACTCTCTATATTGGCACTCATTGAGCCATTTTCTAATTGTATAGGTCCGCTTTTTCTCATGATAATTTATACTCCTGTAGATTTCGTTTTACATCCCCTTTTGGAAGATGCACATTAAAGAGGTTGATATCTTCCTCTTTTACTTTTGCTTGCTTTGTAATAAAACCTTTTATAATGGTGGCATTGAACATATTAAGAGTAAAACACTCCTCCATAGCTACAATGCAATCAGCATCATCGTAATACTCAAACAGATTTGCAATTTTATACAGATGATCACTTACATTGATTCTCTTTTGCACTTTCACATTTTGGATAAACTGTGTAATTCTTGTATAATTGGCAAAGCGTGTTTGCAGTCTTGATGAAGATGCAGCAAGGCTGTCAAACCCATCCACTCTGTAGCCCTTATAGTGCTCTTTAGTGATAAACACTTCCCCTTTTGATAAAGAGATAGAGTGTGATGCTATGAGCTTATTTTTGGTAGAGAATATTTGAAGGGTTGTTCCATATAATACTTTAAGCCATACCTCTTTTGATGCAAAGTAGTGAGGGACTGAATATTTGTTACTTTTATAAGAGATAAGAGAGTCCTTGGTAACTTTCCTAAACTCCTCTTTAAAGCCTACATATCTGCGTATCTCACCAGTTTGTTGGTCAATTGGTAGGGGATTTAGATGTGATAGTTCCTCTTGTTCAAACATCACTCTGGTTACTTTTTTTGTAGTACCGTGAATCAGTGCATTTGTTTCATCTTGAAATATCTGAAGTCTTTGTTGTAGGTCACTAAAGTCTTTAAATTCATTCCCCATAATGAAATGATTTTCAAGATAATCAAATGGCTTTTCTACTTTACCTTTACTCCATGGATGACCAGGGATACTTCTTGTTGGTTTGATACCATAAAAGCCACAGAAGTGTAAAAATCGTTTATTCCAAACAAAGTTATCTCTTGAAGCATTATCGACAAATACTTTTGCGTTATCTACTTGTATTCTTTCACATACACCTCCAAAAAAGATGAAGCTCTCTTCAAGTGCATTAAGGACATCACTTTGTGTCATAGAGAGAGTAACATTGTAAAACTTGTATCTGCTAAATCCAAGAATTGTTTGATGAATATATATTTTTGTCAGCACACCTGCTACTCTCACTGTATAGTGTGCCCAATCAAACTGCATCTGTTCCCCTGGTGCTGTCTCATAGGATTTATATGCATTTGGATTATTTCTCAATACTTCATCTTGGAGAGGTTTTAGTTCATTACGGATATATGCATAAAGTGCATATTGGCTTCCTTTATACCCTTTAGAGATTATATCTTTGAGGATACGGGATGCTTTTAGTTTCTTTGTGAGAAACGACTCTTTGATAAAACCTTCAAAAGGCAATACATGTTCATTAATTGCACTTTTTGTACTTTTATACTTTGGTGCATCTTCACTTGCTAATGCTTTTTTGACTGTATTTCTACTAACACCTAATAGCTCTGCTATTTTTCTTGTTCCAAGTTTTGGATTTTTTGTTCGTATATTTCTTATACTGACCCAATCTTCCATTTTTAACACTCCTATTTCCTTATGTTGGTTTTTGCAACATAAGTGTAGTAAAATTTACTACTTAGGTGGGTCAAAAGTTTTCAAAAAAGTGGGTCAAAAGTTTTCAAAAACAACACACATCATTTAATGATGCTAACGAGCTCTTTATATTACTTTAAAAAGGCTCTTAAAATGTATTCTATCGGA
>WFQD01000199.1 GCA_015487265.1 Sulfurimonas sp.
CTATAAATATATTAAAACGAAGCCGATAAAAATAGGAAAAAACTGCTGGATTGGTGCAGGTGCGATAATTTTGCCAGAAGTGGAATTGGGAGAGCATACTGTGGTTGCAGCTGGTGCAGTTGTTACAAAATCATTTACAGAAGGTGACCAAATTATAGGTGGGAATCCTGCAAAAATTATTAAAAAACTATCAATATACAAGGGGACTGATGAAAATTTTAATTGTTGATAGCCTGGGAATTCAGGTAGTAAGCTCTATCCGCTCTTTGAGAAAAAAAGGACACAACGTGTCTATTGCAATACCAAATAAATCATTAGAAAATAAAAGATGGTTTTTCCCTAAAAAGTTGAATGAAATTTTTTTTATATCATCTCCAGTAAATATAGATGCTTTCCAAAAAGATCTTGAGGGGATTTTGAAAGAGAAGCAATATGATGTTGTGTTGCCATTTGGTTTTGAAACAACGGTGGCAATTTCAAGTATAAAAAATGATATTTTAAAGTATACTAGTACATCAGTAGCGGATTTTGAACTTATTCAAAAAGTACATGATAAAGAGAGACTTAACACTATTTTAAATGAGAATGCTTTTAATGTCCCTAAAATCTATAAATATAGCTCTTTGGAGGAACTGTTAGCACAGGATATTAATTTTCCAGTAGTTGTTAAAGCAAGAAAGGGATGCGGAATTGATAAAGGTGTAAGGTATGCAAATGATAAAGATGAATTGACAAGGTATTATTTGGAAATATCTTCACAAACATCAGAGAATACAGATTTATCTGATTATTCATATCCTCTAATTCAAGAATACATTCCAGGAAAAATTTATGATGGATGTTTTGTTTGTCATAAAGGGGAAGTAGTAGCCTCCCTTGCACAAGTTCGTGATGTAACATACCCTATATCAGGAGGCGTAGGAACAAATATTATTACATTAGACGATGAGGAACTTATAAAATATTGTACAGAGATTTTGAAATTTTTGAAATGGGATGGCCCTTGTCAAGTAGAAGTTAAAAAAGACACTCGAGATAATAAGTATAAATTGATAGAAATAAATCCGAAGTTGTGGGGAACACTTGGTGCTTCTATTTATGCTGGAATAGACTTTTCTCTCAAAGCCTGCGAAATTGCTATGGGGATTAAAAACCAAGAAAAAGAATACAAAAAAAATTTAAAATATAAAATTTTATTTCCGTTAGAAATTTATACAATTTATCAAGACAAAGGGAATAGGTTTAAAAGGTTTCTTAAATTGTTTGAAATATTTAAAAGAAATGTTAAAACAGAGGTTGATTTTTTTGATATCAAACCGAATTTGCTAGCTTTTTTAGGAACTTTCTATGTTCTCTTGTTTAGAAGGGAAAATATTTTGCCAAAAGGTCAAGAGTTTTATGAAAAAAGTTGAAATAGAAATATTCCAAGGTAAGGAACACCAGAGTAAATATGCAGATATTAATATAATTATCGATGTTATAAGAGCATTTAGTGTTTCATACTATGCATTTAAAAATAAAATTAGAGAGATAGTATTGGTGGCTAGTGAGCAAGAAGCACTTGAGTTGAAAAAAAATAATGAGCAATTTGTTACATCAGGAGAAGTTAATGGCTATAAAATTGATAGTTTTGATTTTGGGAATTCTCCATATGAAATTAGCAAAAGTTATTTAGAGAGAAAAATATTAATTCAGAAGACGACAAATGGAGTAGCGACAACATTAAGTTCGTTGAATGCTGAAAAGGTGTTTGTTACAGGATATGTGAATGCTTTAAATTTGGCAAAGTATGTGAAAAATATAATAAAAGAATCCAACAAAAGTAATTTTAAGATAAATATAATTGCGTCACATCCAACAGGTGATGAAGATTTGGCATGTGCAGAATATATAAAGAAAATCATATTGGAAGATGATTTTTCTTTAAAGGAACTTGATTGTGCAACTTTATATAGGATCTCAAATTGCAAAGCAGCTAAAAAGTTTTGGGATATGGACAATAAAGATTTTAGTATAAATGATATAATTATGGTATTGAATATAGAAAACAGTGATTTTGTGATGGAAGTTATAGATGATGGAAGAATAAAAATTAAAAAAAAGGTTATCCAAAGTGATTGAGTTAAAACTGCCTGAGAGGGAAAACAAACCTCGTAAAAAAGGTTTAAATATATTAATTGATAATGGATATCCATTAAATTATTTTACAGATGTTGTCACTAGTATGTTTAAAAAAATTGATTTTATAAAATTTGGATGGGGTACGTCTCTCGTTACAGATAATTTACAAGAAAAAATCGATGTTTTAAATGAATATAATATAAAATATTTTTTTGGAGGTACTTTGTTTGAGAAGTTTTTATATCAAAATAAAATACCTGAATATAAAGAGTTTTTGCGTCAGTATAAATGTGAATACATGGAAGTGTCAAATGGAACGATCGATATATCAAATCAAGAAAAATGTAAGTATATTTCAGAATTTTCAAAAGAGTTTAAAGTACTAAGTGAAGTAGGTTTGAAAGATTCTGAAAAATCGGAAGAGATGCCGCCCAAAAGATGGATTGAGTATATTGCTGCTGATTTGGCAGCCGGTTCATATAAGGTGATTACAGAATCAAGGGAAAGTGGAACAAGTGGTATCTGTAGAAGTAATGGAGAATTGCGAGTTGGATTGCTTGAAGAAATCATAGATTCAGAATTAAATTTAGACGATATTATTTTTGAAGCACCTAATAAAAAATTACAGACTCATTTGATAAAAAAATTGGGTTCAAATTGTAATTTGGCTAATATATCGTTTGGTGATATTATCAGTTTAGAGACTTTAAGGCTAGGGTTGCGTTCCGATACGTTTTTTAGTTTTGAAAATCAAATTTGACACTAGGAGGATATGATGAGAGATGCAAGAAATGTATTTCATTTGGCAATACCGTGTAATGACTTGGACGAAGCATATGAATTTTATGTCAAAGGGCTAGGGTGCAAGCTATCACGTAGGTACGATGATAGAATAACTTTAGACTTTTTTGGTGATCAGCTTGTTTGTCATAAATATCCTGAAAAGACAACAAAAGATGATGAAGTAGAGATGTATCCGAGGCATGCAGGCATAACTTTTTATGAAAAAAAGCATTTTGATGATCTTATTAAGCTTGTTGAGTCAAGAGGATTAAAATACTATGCAGAACCATTCCATAGATTTGAAGGAACGGCGGAAGAACATATAACTTTCTTTTTGATAGACCCTTCAAATAATTTACTTGAATTTAAATATTATTTTGATCATAGAATGATGTATTAACTTAATAAAATAAAGTATTTAGTTAATGATTAAAGTAAAAATTCCTAATACGAATGTTAAAGAG
>WFQD01000200.1 GCA_015487265.1 Sulfurimonas sp.
TGAGATAATTGCCAAGATGACTTCATTTTTCGAGAGTTTAACATCAAGAATCATTATTAATTTATTAAAACAAAATAAAGAGATTCAAGAAAGCGCGATAAGCGAACTCGAAGAGAGGGAAGCCCCCATTAGTGAGATTTGGAATGGAGTTATTATGGTTTCGATTGTCGGGACTCTTGATTCAAATAGGGTTTTAAAAATTATAGATAAAGTGCTTGATACGCTTGAAAAAAGCAATATAAACAATGTTATTGTCGATATCGGGGCTATTTATGATGTAAATAGCGAAGTGAGTCGCCAGATTATAAAACTAAACAATGCAGTTCATTTTATGGGAGCAAAAATTTATTTAACAGGTATTACGCCATCAATTGCAAAAAGTTTAACTCACTTAGATATCAATCTTGGAGATGTAAAAACATTTTCTACTACCAAAAAAGCAATGGAGCATATACTTGGAAGTTAAAGGAATAATTAGCAAAGACGGAGAGATTAAAAGCGATTTAGATTTTTTGACAAAAGAGTATTACCAAAACAATATAAAAGGAAAATATTACGCAAAAATAGAAGATAAATATTGGGTAATTAAAAGCGGAGATAAATATATTATTGATGATTTTGACGGAGTCGAAAAGCTAAAAAAGGAGCTTGAGCAAGATGTTATTTTTGATCCGCTAACGGGCTGCTACAATAAAAAAGAGTCTAAATTTTTAACAGAAAAATTTTTAAAAAATTATTTAAGATACAATACTCCTTTATCTGCTTTAATGATTGATATAGATTTTTTTAAGAAAGTTAATGATACATATGGTCATTTAGCAGGTGATTTTATTTTAAAAGAGGTAGCCAAAACTATAAAAAACGAAATTAGAGAGAGTGATATATGCGGCAGATTTGGAGGAGAAGAGTTTATAGTACTGCTTCCAAATACTAAACTAAGCGGGGCATTGAAATTAGCCAATAGGATTAGAAGTTCTATTGAAAACAAAGACTTTATTTTCGAGGATATAAACATTCCTATTAGAATTAGTACTGGTTTGACAAATGCAAGCAAAAGCGATTCGATTTTTTCTTTAATCGATAGAGCAGATACAGCTTTATACGATGCTAAACATAACGGAAGAAATAGAACGGAGTATAGATAGTTGCTCTTAAAACCGATCTTTAACGGTAAAAAAAATTTGTCGCAAAAAAGCTAAAAAAAGAGTTTGGTACCCTCTAAAAAAGAGCTAAAGCTACCTTACAAAACTCACACTCTCGCTTAATAATGTGAGCGAATCTATCATTAGGAGTGTCAAAATATACAAGAGATCAAGAGCGATTTAAAAAAACTATTTTTCGTTTCTACAATTACCATAAGTTTTATCAAAGATAAGCAATTCTCCTCCAGTCCAATATTGTACGATGACAAGATTAGTGCAATGTTAAGAGAGGAGATTTTTTGATATGGTATGCAGATAGTCATGCATATCGAAATACCCTATAAGCATCTCAAAAAACATCCGCAAAAAAAGTTCATACATCAAAAAAAGCATCAAAAGGATTATCCAGCTTCTTTTTTTAAGAGATGGATATTTTTTGAAAAATTTATCTTTAATAAGAAAAAAAGCAAGAGGAACTGCAAGGGCAAAAAAATAGTAGAAAAAAACAAGGACATACTTCGTTATAAATGTGTTAAAACTGAGTATGTCCCACATCTCTTTCCTTTAACTTAAAAGTTTTATCAACTTGTCCGTAGCTTCAAGCGCAATATCCGGCGGCATATGCCCTTTATTGTAGTAGAGATAACTGTCAAAACTCCACTTCATCATCTTTGCTATCGGTGAGTGGATCGCCACATCCGTCTTACCACCGTAAAGAACATCAGAAGCTATAAGTGTCGCATCGTGTCCGCCCATATTCATTATACAAAAAACTTCTAAATCATGCGGCGGTATTTCCACATCCTCACCAAGATCTTTGAGCAGACTTGCAGCGGCGATCGCTCCTTCGATGATGGCGACGTGTCCCAACTTTGGCTGTGCAAGAGCGGCGATGTCACCTGCAGCAAAGATATTTGGATGATCCAAATGACGCATCTTGGTATCTGTCGGGATGAAGCCTTTTTCATCGCCTACACCAGAATCTTTGAGAAACTGCGGTGCACTGTAAGGCGGGATGATGATGGCCAAATCACACTCCATCTTCATCCCATCTTCAAAAGCGATGAAGTCTTTGCCTATTTCACTAAGCACTTTGTTGTTATGCAGTGCAATTCCTCTCTCTTGCATGAC
>WFQD01000201.1 GCA_015487265.1 Sulfurimonas sp.
CATTAAAATATAGACCAAAAAATAATATAATAATTTTCATGATTCTCCTTCTTTCAAAGTATTAGTACTATAATATAATGATACAAGAATTATGAGCTTATTGCAAAATTTCTTAAAAGTCCCAATCAATGTCATCTTGTTTTTCAAGTTTTTGTTCTATTTCTTTATGAATAGTGTAATCTAGCTCTAAACCATGAGAAGTTTGAATATAACCTCTAATTGTAATTTTTCCTTGGTGAACCTTATCATGACAAGACTTGCATAATCCCACCAAATTAGCTACATGATGAATGGGTACATGCCCAACAAAACCATTTTCATCCGCATGTTGTTGTTCTAAAATATGATGAGTATGTTCTGCTAAATTAGAACATTCCTGTATCTCGCAAAACGTAATTGTTTTTTTAGCATTGTACTTCGATTTTTTAGCTTTAATAGTAGATGATATTTTTTCCATATCAAATTATAGTACAGTGATACTTGTAAAAAAATATTTCTTTATTTAATAATTCTCTGGAATTAATTCATCATCAACTATAACACCACGAGATAATCCATACTGAACTACATCAAATACATCTTCATTGAAATCATCTCCAAATTCTGCAATAGCTTCTTTTTTCATAAGTCTTTGAGCAGCTTTATCACGTTTAAATGTTCTTAGTGATATTTTAATTGGACCATCATTCAAATCTAAGCCCATAAGTTTTAATGCAGTTGCAATATATCTCATAGTTGTTATAGCGTCAGCATGCCCTAGTTTTTGTTGTAATGCTAACAACAACAGTGGATTTGGTGTTGTACCAGTATTTTCAAGTGCTATGCCTTTCTTATCGGCAACGTCCATAATTGTCCATGTCGCAAAAGTATGTCTAAGCCAGTGAGGAGTTATATTATTCTTTTTTCTTCCCATAAGTTCTGATACGATTTTAAAAGCTGTCCATACATCATGTTTTTTAACCTCTTTTCCCTTGCTTGTAATCCATAAAATATTCCCTTTGACATCTTCATTAAGCCTCTCGCATCTTTGTTCATATTCATAAATTCTTTCTGGGAATATTCTTATTAAATAATTTCTATTTATCTCTTCCATAGTCCTTATAGGAAGTTCTGCTTCTGCAAATTCATCTCTTCCTTTGGGGATATATCTTATAGGTATTGTCTCATCAATCTCTTTTCCATTACCAATATGTCGAAGCCAGTTCTGTAAATCTTCTTCTTTTACTTCTAATGCAGCATTAATTCTTAATCCTGTTTCAACCATTAATAAAGCTATCATTTCATATACAATATCAATACCTCGAAGATATTGTCTTAATTTATTAAACTCACTTCTAGATAAAGCGTGATATGTATTCTTCTTCGGAGAAGGTTTTACTTTCAATGCCCATGTATCAACATACTCCTCTTGTTTGCTATGTCTTTTATTGAGATGATCCAACAATCCTTTTGGGTAAAATTTTCTGACCTTTTTAGTTGTAAGGTACATATTATTTGACTCTCCAATGCGATCCATGTATTTATAAAATTTAAACCATGTAATCAATTTGTGATTCATACTGTCGTTACGAATTGGCTCATAAGGATAATCCTCACTCAGATTATCATTTGCATCCCAACACAACATAGCGTTTCTGATACGTTTTATATCTGGCTCCATTGCTGTACGCCAATCCAAACCTAGTTCCTCTAAATTTCTATATAGTTCAGCTATTTGTGTGGATTTAACACTATGAGTCGTTTTCCCTCCTATACTGCCATGTCGTCCTCCATACCTAGCTTCATAAATCAAAAACTCTGTAGATGGCACATCTACTTTTCCATCTACCAAAAGCAAAGATATGTCTCGTTTGTTTAAATTAGGATGAGGAATAGTTATTGTTTCAATATTCATGCCTGCCCTTTTAATCTTCGTATCTCGTTTTGCTGGTTTTTAATCTCTTTTTTTAATTTCTCAATAGCTCTTTCTTTTGCTTCCATTTTTTCCGTAAATAATAGCTTTTCATCATAAAACTGTGCAACTTGCGATACAAGTAATTCAATTTGTTTTTTTAACTTCGTTGTTTCTTTGACAGCTTTTTTCGGAATTGCAACTTTATTATTTTTGCATTCATCCCTAAAATCTTCAATAGCTGTCTTTATATCTTCAAATTCAGGAGAAGTAGGTCTTTTAATACTTGAATCACTTATTTTAGTCGGTAATAGATCAGCATATAATTCATTGGCTAAATCAATTACTTTGTCAAATGTAACTTGATTTGATATTGGGGTTGATTCCTCTTTTAAAGTCTTTATAGCTTCATTCAAAGCTTTTATTTTGAGCTCTCTTATCTCTTTTGGATCTCTTGCCATTATGCTGTACCTTTTTTATAATCATCATATTCTTTGATCAATTTTTTAAATGGATCTTGTTCAAATCCGCCAGCTTCCATAAAATATGTGTTTTTTTCAAGTCTATCTCTTAGTTCTGGATCTACATCTGAGTACACATTTTCTTTTAATTTTTCCATATGCTCTTCGAAAAATATTGCATTAGAACAATTTGCACCCTTACATCTAGAAGGAGCAGGACCATTAGCTACAATATCTACAATGTTAAAGCCTCTTTGACACACTAGATCTTCTGGCTTAGATAAATCGTGCATACACAGACTTATAGGTGTTTGGATAATGGCTAGTTTTTCTTCTTTAATAAGTTCTAATAAGCCTTTGCGCATCAATTTAACAAATTCATCTACTTGTTGTCCTACAAACTTGTGGTTAGGCATTAGTCTTTTTCCATTTTCTCCAAATATATGTTTGTTTTTAAATATTTGCTCTTCAATTTTTCTTACAAAATGCCTTGATTCTTCTTGTGTTAATTCTTGCATAGCTTCCTTAATCTCATTATTGTAATGAGACATATATTGCAATGTCATTGTTATAGATGTGTGTCCTAAAAACATCCTTGCTAATTCTAAGCCTTCATTTTCATGTATATGTACAATTAAAAATGCCATGGCATGTCTAAACTGATGTGGTGTTATTGACTCTTGCAAACCAAGTCTTTCGCAATATCTTATTAATAATTGGTTAATTCTGGATGTTCTAACTTCTTGTATTGAAGTATTTTCAATTGCCGATAAAATTAAGTTACCATCTTCTTTTCCATCTTTTATAGTTGCTAGTTTTGAAAGTAGTACTAAAGCTGTTTTACATATTTTTGGAATAGGCATTGACAAAGTTTCCCCGTATTTTGTAGCAGCAGTTTTGTAAACTATTCTTTGTAAATGTACATGCTCGTCTTGGGTAATATTTAATCGTCTGTCAAGTGTAGTTAATTCTCCAACTCTCATACCCGTCATCATTAAAGCTATAGATATACAAGCAATTTCAAATTTTTCTACAGCATGAATTAATCCACTAGTCATTGCAACATCTACACTTCTTCCTAAGTTTTTCTTTCCATCATTAAGATATTTTGTTTTAGTTGACCTTATTTTATCTTGGATACTTTTTAAATGTGGTTCAGTAAAATTAGTTTTATGGTTTTTTAATTGATCATATATTGAACCGTATTTTCCACTCTGACTAAATTTTTTTGCTGAGTTATATATTCGTGCAGCTTCTAAGCAATCTTCTGCATAGTTTTCAATATAATCAATTGAATTCTTAATGATTACTTTGAGATCACTTAAAGGATAAGTTATTTTAGTTCCTATCCCACTTACTTTTTCCACTATTTCTTTTTTTGCTTTATTTTCAAGACCTTTATACTGTTTTGATCCACTTAATAACTCATCATTGATGTCTAAAAATTGCGGTAATTGAATTTCATAGTTTTTATACTCTACAAAATCTAATATTTTGCGTCTTACTGGACTATTTTTAAAGCCTTTTTTTTCTATTTGTTCAACAATATAAGCATCTAACATCACATAATCAATATCATCAATTCTAGAAATTTTTTTCTCTTTTATAATTTCCTTTAAAAAAGAATGAATTCGTCCTGCATAAAGATATTCTCCACTATTCTGTGGAATTAAACCGATCTCTCCGCTAAGCTTGAGGTATAATATAATTCTAAAAAATAGCTCTGCTAAACCATCTAATTTTACATAATAGTTAGTTAAGATATTAGCACTTCCTATAAGAGAAATTTGTTCATCAAAGAAATATGAATTTCCAGAATTTGGAAATTTTATATTTCGAAACAAATTTTCTACATCTTGAATTGTGTAACATTCTTCGAGTTTTTCTAGTATCTCTTGATTAGGCATAGTGCTTTTCTCCTATAATTTTTACAGTTTTTTTGAATTTCATTTTTACAAAACCTATATGTTTATGCTTTTCTGATACACAATATTGTTTCTCTTCATTGGTGAAATGACTTACAGTATCTTGCGCTGC
>WFQD01000202.1 GCA_015487265.1 Sulfurimonas sp.
TGTTTGTGGATGGGAATTATAGGGGGATGTTGCTTAGAGATTGCTTAATGTTTGGAGATTATTTACATAAATTTAAAAAGTTATACTTGTATAGCCCGTTTCTGATTTTATTGTAAGCACAACATTATTGTTTCCATCACTGAGTGTTATATTGCAATCAGCTGTTATTAATCTTTGTGTTCCTGCACTATATGCACCTGTCATAGTATTTTGATCACCTTGAAGTGGTCTTCCTAAATAATCAAATGCTATTCGTGAATTGGAGCAACCTCCATTTAAATTAACAGAATTCACACCATAAGACATTCCAAGGTTTAATTTTTTCATCCCATTAAAACTACTATGTGTTATATCTAATGCATTCGCACCACTATACCCTCCTGTCATGTATTGACTTGAGTTTTCTGGATTTCTTGCAACTTCAGATGTATTTACATTACCCGTACTACTTCCTGCCGTATCTGAAAAAATTGTATATGCGACTTGATTGTTAGCAGCTGCACTCGAACTAAATACTATTTGCCATCTTTTTTTATACCAATTAACATCTTTTGCTCCATATTTATCATCTAACAAAGCTAAGTGTTGTACATAGCGGATATGAGATTGTAACTGCACTGCGGCTTCTTGTAAAGGATTTCTTTTTGTACCTGGTAAAATGATAGTTGCTAGAATACCGATAACAATAATAACAAAGATTAATTCTAACATAGTAAATGCTTTTTTCATAGTGTTAAGTATATCTAAAATATTTGGATTTTAAAAGAGAAAGAGATGAGAAAAAGGGAGAAAATATCAAAGAGAAAAATCTCTTTGATGTAAAAAGTTATTATAACTTTTCTGCTTCCTGGACATCATAAAGAATGTCATCCATTGGATGTCTATACATTGGCATTGCAAGACGTTTTTCATCAAGAATATGTCCGATAAAGCCTATTGAACGCCCAACAATGAAGAATGCGTTGAGAGTTCCTGAAGAAATGAACTCATCAATTTCAGTCTCAGAGTACCCTAAAGCTCTCCACATGTCTACCATCAAAATACCAATTGTACCATCAACATTTAAAATAAGATTCTCTTTTTTCGATGTTGTTAATTGTTCAACTGTTAATGCATAATCTAAAAGTGGTGTTGCTGGAAAGAACTCTTTTGCAAATTTTTTCAATCCTTCAACACGTAAATCTGGATTTTTAAGAGATTTAATTCTATGTCCAATACCTGGAATTGGGATACCAAGTTTTTTCATATGATTTAAAAACTGTGCAGGATTTAAATCATTATCATTTGCATATTTAAAATGCTCTGCAGCACCATCAATAGCACCACCAAAACGTGGACCAATTGTTAAAAGACCTGTTACAAGGGCTTCTACTACTGATTTCCCAGCACGAGCAGTTACTTTTGCATTGTGTGCTCCACTTACTGCCGGACCATGATCAGCAACAGTTTTCATTACCGTTTCAATAAAAAGTGTTGCCCACTCTGGATACTGTTTTTTGAACCATAGTAGTGATACAACATCACCAATACCTTTTCCTGTATCTGGAGTTGCTACTGAAGATATTGGGAAACCTGCATATGTAGCTTCATCACCTCTATCATCTGAAATTGTACAGATAAATTGTTTTGAGCGACGTACTTTTGGAACAACATTCATCTCAGGTTCAGGAATTTCACTAATTGTACCATCTGCTAACATATCAGTATATACTTTATTAATAGTAGCTGGAAGATCATTGAACGAAGCAGGAACATGAATACCAGCTTCTGCCATCGCTTTATTTTTTGCCGCTGCTGTTTCAGCATCAGCGTTTGCACTTGCACCTGCATGACCAAACTGTACACCTGTACTAAAATGCTTCGCAATTGTACCAATACACCATGCAATAACTGGTTTAGTAATGCGACCATCTTTAATAGCTTCGATAACTTTGTACTCTTCAGTACCACCAACTTCACCCAAAAGAACCATATACTTCACTTCAGGGTTTTTTTCCATTCTGAGCATATTATCAATAAAGACAGATCCAACGAATCTATCTCCACCAATAGCAACACCCTCAGCAATACCATCTGCATTGATAGCGATGATGTTTGAAAGCTCGTTAAAAAGTCCACCTGAACGTGTAACAAGTCCACAAGAACCAGCACGGTGTAGTTTAGAGTTTACGATGTTCTCAATAGTTCCACCGATATTTGCGATTTTGAATGCACCTGGAGCGATTGCACCAACAGTTGCTGGCCCAATAACTGTAACACCTGCATTTCTCGCAGTGTTGTTCATTTTTCTTGCAAGTCTCTCAGGGATCCCTTCAGCAGTAACCATGATAGAGCTAAATCCACCAAGTTCTACAGCTTCCATAGTTACATCATATGCAGTTCTAAAAGAAGCAAAATTTAAAAGAACATCAGCATTTGGATGTGCTTTTTTTGCATCTGCTGTACTTTTAAAAAGTGGTACCATAATTTCATCAGGACCATAAAAGAATTTTTCAAATTTATTTCCACTTGTAGGAGCAACGATTGCAGCTACTGATGGAGTTTCTCTTTGAATAGTATAATCATAATCTAACATTCTTTGGATAGCAGTTTTGTTGTTGTTCCAAAAAATCGCTTGTGTATCTTTAGTGTATAATTTTTCCATTTTCTTCCCTTACTTCTCTAATGCCATACGAACAATGTCTGTAACATGTGTCTCTGGTCCATAAACTTCGATGTATAAACCAAGTCTATCAGCAGCTTCTTTAATATCTTTCAAACCTTTTTCATAGTTTGGTCCACCACGACGAACATAAATTTTTGTGTTATGTTCTTTCATTTTTTCAGCATTTTCTTCAAATGATTGAATAATACCAGTAAAAGTTTTTGCAACATCCGTAAAGTTTGCAATAGCTCCACCAATAATCATAATTTTGTCTTGACCTTTTGGATCTTTATGACGAGTCATTAAGTCAATAATAGTGTCTGCATAAAATTTTGTCTCACCTGTTGTTGGACCACCTGAGTACTCACCATAGTTGGCAAGGTCAGCGATAGAGCCACCATTTGCTTCAGCAAAGTCAGCGATAGTATCTGCATAAACAACAGAAGCACCACCACCAGCAACCATAGTCCAAACTCTCCCCATTGGATTTAAAATAGTAAGTTTAAGTGAAGCACCTGATTTACTATCTGCCTCAGCAATTGCTTTTTCTTCAGGAGATTGGTCTTCCATACCAAACGCAGTTGGATACTCAATATCACCCCAAATATCTTTCATAAGAAAACCTGCAGTATCATCAAGACGAGCAACGAGGTCTAAGATAGCCATTTCATTATTATCAAGCATAACAATTGGATTGATTTCTAAGTATGCAAAATTCATATCTCTGTAGAATTTAAAAAATGCAATAGCAAAAGATTCAAACTTTGCTTTATCTTGCTCTGGAATATCTGCAGGAATATTTG
This sequence comes from Sulfurimonas sp., assembly GCA_015487265.1. GTDB lineage: Bacteria > Campylobacterota > Campylobacteria > Campylobacterales > Sulfurimonadaceae > Sulfurimonas. The sequence goes on from WFQD01000202.1 coordinate 3,448, forward strand.
CTTTTACCGCATGTTCCATATCTGCATCAGACATATCAATAGGGATAACTACTTCATTGACTTTCTCATCCCAGCCCTCTTCAACTTCCATCCCACCTTCAGCAGACATATAGAGTACATCATCTTCACCAACACAAGTTGCAGATATATAATACTCTTGTTCTTGTGAGTGTGGAGTAAATGGCTCAACAATAAAATGACTTAATGTACCATGTTGCCCACTTAAAAGTGTTGTTGTATGAGAAATCTTTTCATCTATCCATTTTGCAGCATCTTCTAAAGTAACATCGCCTGGCTTATTTGTCTTAAAAAGAACTAAATCATTTTTACCACGCTTACCAAATAACATATCTGGTTTTGCAACAAGCGGCTCTTGTTTTAACCACTCAAAGCCATGTTCTTCAGCTTTTGCTAAAAGCTCTGCTCCACTAGTTACTAGAACAGATTTAAATCCATAATGGAATCCACTAAAATATTTTTCCCATTGTTTAGAAAAAAGTGCTTTACCGTCGTATTCGCGTATCGCTTTTTGAGCCATAGAAACTCCCTATTTTTTATTTGTGCGATATTCTAGCATAATCTCATTTAAACTAAATTTTAGGGCTTCTGTTAAGATGCTAATTACTTTTATTATTGTTTATTTTTGTAACAGATGCTTGATACAAACTATTTCCCTTGTAACGAATTGTGACATCTTTTCTAAAATCGTTTTCTTTAAGAAGTACTTGAGTACATTTTCCTATGTTATAAAACTTTAATCGTAATTGCATATCAGTATTTGTACCCACACATTTAATGTTTCTTTTCTCCAATTCTTCTGCCAATTCCTTTGCAACATGTGACTTATATGCAAAATGTTTTTTTGGATTATCTAAATAAGAATAAAGTTCTTTATTAAATATAACAACTATATAATTGAAGCTCAATAAAAAAAGAGAAACACCAAACATCAATTTATATCGCTTTCTAAATTGTGGTAATCGGATTCTATAAGAGTGCACAAATGTTTGTGCAACTTGAGGAAGTGCTAGCATAAGATAAGGTGCAAAATATTCTAATTGTATTTTTTGTCTCAACGAAAGAAGTAAAGAAAAAATAAGTGTACTTGATGAGATATACCAAATAAAGTCTATTTTCCCCATAAGATAACGCCGATATAAAGCATATACAATAAATATAAATATAATAGGTGTGAAAATAGCCGCATAAATGCCTAATGTATCTAAAAAATGTCCCTTAGGAATACCGTAGGTTTTAAATCCATATATGTATATTGCAAGCAAAAACAAAATAAAATTCAAAAGTGCATACATCTTCTTGTGAGAATACATATAAAAAACCATCATACCAAGATATAAGTACATAAATCCTGGAGATACAAAAAGATACAAAAATAACAAACTATTGGAAAAAAGCAAAGAGTTTCGTTGATAGATATATACAAAAAGAAATAGACAAAATATAATTAATCCTGCATCATTGACCACTAATGCTGCACTTACAGATCCTGGGAGTAAAGCAAATATAAGGACAAGCCACACTTGGTTTCTCTCAGATGAAAGATAATGCCTAGATAAATCGTACAAAAGAATTAAACTCAATGTATGCATGAGAATCATTGGAAAACGCAGAGCAAAATCATTGTTACCAAAAAGGTACAAGGAAATATGAATAATGGATTGTAAAAAAGAAGACTCTCTGTATAATACTGAAGCTTCATTAAAAGAAATGGAGAGATTTGGTATTTGTATCAATAAAACAATAAAATCTATAACAATAATGAGATAGACAAGAAACTTTTTCATTAAATATTTAAAAAGTTTCCTATCATTTCATGCCCATACTCACTCATTATAGATTCAGGATGAAACTGTATGCCATAAATATCTTTATCTTTAATCTTGAGTGCCATGATTTCATGATCATCTTTACTCAAGGCTGTTGGAATGATAACATTTGGGAGTGTATTTTTATCAACAATCAAAGAGTGATAACGAGTTCCTATAAACTCTTTTGGAAGACCTTTAAAAACAGGATTTTCTTCTGTTAGTTGCATAGTAGAAGTTTTTCCATGCATCATATTTTTTGCATGTACTACATCTGCACCAAAAACCTGAGCAATACTTTGATGTCCTAAACAAATACCAAGAATTGGGAGTTTATCTTGAAAATAATTAATAACTTCAAGTGTCACTCCTGCTTCATCAGGAGATGCTGGTCCTGGTGAAATAAGAATTTTTTCAGGGTTCAAAGCTTCTATCTCTTGAACACTCATCTCATCATTTCGAATTATTTTTAAATCAGCCCCAAGTTCTCTACAGTATTGAACAATATTGTATGTAAAACTGTCGTAATTATCTATCATTAAAATCATACTATTTTACCTTTTTAATTTATTTTTCAAAATAATCTTTCCACTCTCAACACCTGGTTGATTATAGGTATTGATAGAAAGAAATTGTCCACAAACTGAAGTAAGTAATTCATATTCGTACATTAAACTGGCTATTGCACTTTCACTCACACCATCTATACTAATCACATCACAAGGAATGTCATTTAAGTTATTAATAGCCTCAACTGTCGCATCTGCTTGCATATTGATTAAAGATGAAAACTCTCTATTATTAAGATAATTAAGTTCTTCTAAACCCTTGAGTTCTACCGCGGGAATTTTTAAGTCATTTGCAAAATCATTCACTTTGATGATAGTTACTGTCTTATCGCGCTTTCCTTCAACAATAAGCTGTAAAAAAGAGTGCTGATCAATAGGTCCAATAAGTCCTACTGGTGTTAATCCTTGTCTTAAATCATTTACATCAACTTTTCCAAGACTCTCACCCCATAATTGAACATACCATTTATTAAAACCCTCTAAACGCGAGGAGTAAGAAAAAACGACATTAATATTAAAACTATTTTTAGACTCTACAAAAAATCTTGCTTTTCTCATAATGTTTTTATAATCTTTCCCTTGAGAGAAAAAAGAGTTATAGACCTCTTTTGCACCTTCTAAAAGGGCATCAATATCTATACCGACAATTGCTAAAGGAAGTAAACCAACAGCTGAAAAAACAGAAAATCTTCCGCCAACCTCTTTAGGAATTTCAAATGTTTTCATTTTATTGGCTGTGGCATAAGTATTTAACTTCGAATCAAATTCTGTAATCACAACACAGTTATTGGCATCAATTTTTACAAGAGAATGAATATATTTGAAAATTGAAATAGTCTCAACGGTTGTTCCTGATTTGGATATGACAATAAACAGTGTATCTTCTAAATCTATCCCCTCTAATTTGGACTCTATATCTATAGGGTCCGTTGTTTCTAAAAAAAATAATCTTTTATGTAATACTTTAGAATGCTTGAGATATTTATATATAGCATATGTTCCTAAAGTACTCCCACCTATACCAATAACAATGATATTTCTTTGTTGCACCCCTGCAGCATACTCTTTAAAATTCGCCGTATCTTGATTAACAAGATTATAGTACCCTATAG
>WFQD01000203.1 GCA_015487265.1 Sulfurimonas sp.
AATCCCCTAATGGGGATTAAGATATATCTTTTATCCCCATGTAGGGTGTCGGCTTAATTCTAAGCTGCATCTTTAATATACTCATCATACAAAATAAACCCTTTGGCAATCCTAGAATAGTAGCCTATATGATTTTTTCTCATATAAGCATTAAAGTCTTTAAAATCATTGATTTTCTCTTTGATCTTTAGAACTTTAACTACTCCTTTGCCATCAGTTCTCTCAAAATCAACTACTTTGCCATTTTTGATAAGTGCTTCATAGTCTTGTTTTTTAGAACCTTTGGGTTTTTTTATGATGAGTTTACTTTTAACTTCGCTTGAAAAATATATGAGATAATCTTTATCTATCTCCATTATCTCTTTTGCAAAATCTACATCATTCTTTAGCTCGTCACCAATACAACATAGATATTTATAGCCATGCTTATTAATATAATCGCTCATAAACTTTTTATCGTTTAAAAGCTTTTTGTTAGCATAACTAACTATATCTGGGTGATTTTCAGCTATATCTTGCATAAAAACTGCATTTGCAGTTAATACAGGATGAATGTGCAAATATGTTACTTTGAGATTAGATTTTTCAAGCTCTTTTATAACATACTTGTTGTATTTTACAAGCAAATCTTCATCTATAATCTCAGCTTTTATGTCAGATATGGCATTTGGATATTTGTCTAAAAGACTTTTAACCAAATCCTCATCTTTCAATAACTCTTCATCAAGAAGGGATAAGCTGCTTTTTTGAAGATAAGCCTTGTATTTTACAACACTATCATAATTTGGAGTATCATTTTCTCTAAACTCTTTTCTAAGGAGCATAGAGAATTTTGGAGAAAATCCTTGGAAAAAGATTTCTCTTTTAACTCTACTCCAAGCCTTTTTCTTAAAAGTTTCAAGGGACTCAATCCAATCTCTTTTGGATAGATGAGTTCTTACATATTCCATAATATATAAGAAAACACCTGCTTTATCCTCAATAACTTCTCTCCACTCTTTTGCAGTCATTCTATCTTTATTGGCACCCCAATAATACAAATTAAGTAAAAGAGCTTGAGCTAACTCAACAAAAGAAACATTGCCACGATGAGCAAATATTGTTTCAATTGTCTTTGAATTGACTAAAGAGTATAAAGCTTTTTGTTCCTTTTTAGCTTTTACAAAAGTGTCTTCAAGAAAATTGGAGAAATTAAATTTTTTCTCTTCTCTTCTATAGAAGGTATTCTGTTTTATAAAATTATCATAGCTTTTTTCAATGCTGCTATGAGTAGTCTCAAAGAAAAGCTCAAATAAAGCTAAAAACTCTTTCTTTGTTTCCTCATCAAAAGTGTCAAAACCAAAATATATCCCCTTGTGAGATATATAAGTTTCTCTGCTTTTGATGATTTCAAAGTCTAAGTCATTAATCCTTAACTTACCTTCTTCTCTTGCAAATAAGCCTGCAATTTCGCAAGCTCTTGCAATTACCTCTTTTGGATCAAGATAGTAATCTATTTTAGAAGCAGGAATCTCTTCATCTTTAAAATCAACTAAAGGAGTTAATTTATCAATCATATAATTGACAAAATCATTATCCTTTAATGTAGTTAGATGAATATGATGTCCTATTTCATGCAATAGTGCTGATGTATCTCGCACATCTTCAGCCACTATGCACTGATTTTGAAAATAGACTCCTCTTGCCTTTAAGTTGCCAAGCTTTCTGGCTTTAAGTGTAAACTTTTTGCCAGTATTTAAAATCAGCTTTTCAACTTGTTTGACAAGATGAGTCATTTTTTCCAATGATCCATCCCCATCAATCTCAACAGCTTCGATGTATTTTAATCCACCGATAAGCATGTTTTCAAGCTCCATAGCGTGGAGTCTTTTGTGAGATTTGGCTAATTGTCTGATACCTTTGCTATCTATGTAGGTAGAGTTTTGGATTACTCCTGTAACTCCGGTCCTGCGAAAGCTAATATCAAACTCAGCCTTTTCCTCAAAACTCATGCTTTTTCTGAAGCTTTCAAACTTGACATCTTCTTTGACTATTTTTTTGATAATCTCATCTGCTAAAACAGTAGATGGATATAAAATAGCCTTTTCAATGCCATCTTCGGCGGACTCATACTTTTCAAGAGCTTTAAGAACTCTATTGAGTTCTTTTTTGTCTATATCGAAAAGATTTTTTAAAATCATTTCAGACAAATCACTCTTTTTGTATGAATTACCGGGTCCTGCATTGAATACAACACCACTAATTTTAATAGTGTTGCTATTTTTATCAAAGCAGTTGCCAAATACATCTTCAACAGAATTATACATAGAGTCAATCTCTACGACCTTTCCGTTTTTGATGCTGTTTACGATTGATTGAGTTTTTGTAAGATCGGTAGCAGTTTTATCAACATCTTTTTTAAATGTCTCTAAAACTTCACTGCGACTTGCACCTGATGATAGAACATCAGATGTCCTATCGAAATATATCTCTACTCCGTTTTGATTTAGTTTGATTGTAGATAACAATCTAAGCAAATCTTTGGAGTGTTTTTTTATATTTAGGAGGTTTTTCATTGTCTTGCCTCCTGTTCTGCGTATCTTTTTATGTTCAGCAGAAAATTATGCAAATCAGTTACATTCTCTTTTGTTCCCTTTGGTAATATAGGATTACCACAAGAGATCATAGGGAATGTTCCTTTTGTAAAATTATCGAAATTTACAATCCCGACTTCGATACCATTGCGATATTTTCCTACCAATACGCTAACACCATAATTTTCAAACCTATAC
>WFQD01000204.1 GCA_015487265.1 Sulfurimonas sp.
TATAAATTGAGTCGATTTTTGTAGGTAAATCCGATGAATTTAACCCCGCCGTTGACACCCATTACAAAATAACGTTATAAAAGTTCAAGTGCCTTTTGCACATCCTCTTTACTTATCTCTTTTTTTCCTTTTCCAAAAGTAGCTTTTTTTTTCATAAGTCCAAAATAGGATGTATCACCTCCAAGTTTTACACCGATAGCGAGTGCCATAGCAGTTATGGGATGCCCTGCGTTTGGAGAGTCATGTTTTTTCCCATCTTTATAAAAGGCAAAGAGATTTTTTTGTTTTGCAACTATCATAATGAGCAGGGCAGTGAGGCGTGAGGGAATGTAATTTGCAATATCATCAAGCCGTGCTGCTACTTTTCCAAACTTCTCATATTTTTCATTTTTATAGCCTATCATCGAATCCATTGTGTTGATGGTTTTGTAGATGATAATGCCGGGGAGTCCAAAAAGCAGTAGGTAAAAAAGAGGAGCGACAACTCCGTCACTTAAGTTTTCTGCATAGGTCTCTATGGCTGCTTTGTAGATGTCACTCTCACTTAGCTCTTTTGTATCACGAGAGACTAACATTGCAATAGCTTTGTGTTTGTCCTCTGCGTTAAGAACTCCTTTTACAGCATCACGAAGCATTTTGTGAGCGATGAACATAGAGGCTATAAACGCAGAAAATATGATGTTTAAAAAAAATGGTAAAAAGAGGGTGAAATATCTCTCTAAAGCAATAGCAAAAAAGCTAACAACACTCAAAACAGCTAAAACAAGTAGCCAACCTCGAAAGATACTTTTTTTGTAGAGTAATTTCTCAAAAAAGTTTATGAGTTCTCCTATAACGATGATAGGGTGCTTAACAAATGAGAACTCTCCAAATTTTTTATCTATTAGGTAGGCTAAAATAGCGACAATAACATTACTCATGTAAATTCGCTTCAATGAAGTCCATATCTATATGTTTGTCTATATGATTTGCAAACTCTTTAATGGCATTTGCTTTGAACTCTTTAAAATTGTATCCTTTGTAGTTAGCATTTATCTCGCGAAAGAGTTTTAAACGCAGCGCATCATTTTCAAAGATGCCATGCACAAATGTAGCATAAAGATTGCGTTTGTGTTTGGCATTTTTCTTTGCAATGGCGTTGTGTATTTCATACCCTTGTGCCATTATTCCCCAAATGTTATAGCACCCTTTTTTGACTATTTTCTCTTTTTGAAAAGTGACACTTCCTTTAAATCTGCCAAGTCCTGAAACGCTTTCATGCTTACTCTCAACGTGTAAGGGGTCTAAAATCTCCTCAAAAAGCATCTCATATCCACCACAAATACCAACTACTGTTTTCTCTTTTGAAGATAAAATTCTCTCAAATCCTCGCTCTTTTAGCCATTGTAAATCATCAACAACCCGTTTACTCCCAGGAATAATAAGCATATCACAAGCAGTAGCTTCAGTTGCGTTTGATATGAAATTTAACTCTATCTCTTCATCAACTATGAGTGGCTCAAAATCGGTAAAATTGGAAATATGAGGGAGTTTAAGTACGCCAACTTTTATAATGGCATTTTTTGTATTTTGTTTGTATCCCATAATGGATGCACTATCTTCAAAGCCCAGATTAAAGGGCTTAAATGGTACAACACCTAAAACTTTTATGCCAAATCTCTGTTCAATTATTGCTACACCACTATCAAAAAGAGACATATCCCCTTGAAATTTATTGACAATGACACCAATGATATTTTTACGCAGTTTTTTTGGCAGGAGTTTATAAACGCCATAAATGGAGGCAAAAACACCCCCTCTTTGAATGTCGGCTACAAGAATTATTTTTGTATGAAACTTTTTAGCAATATAGATGTTTGATAAATCTTTTTGCATTAAATTAAGTTCAACAGGACTTCCAGCACCCTCAGCAACAAGAGCGGCATACTCTTTTTGTAATTTTTTAAAAGCACTTTTTACAATGGGTTTAAGTGTATAAATGTCACGATAATAACTCCAAACATCTTTATCCCCAATACTTTTACCGTTAATGATAAGATGTGCTTTTGATTTTCCACCAGACTTGAGTAAAATTGGGTTCATAAGTGGAGAAGTTTGAAGCCCTATCGCTTCTGCTGCAAAAGCTTGAGGGATGGCAATTTCACCTGCATCTATATCGGTAACTTGAGAGTTATTTGATACATTTTGTGCTTTAAATGGAGCAACTTTAATGCCTCTTTCATGAAGGAGGTAAGTGATGGCAAAACTTAGTGTTGATTTACCTGCATCGCTACTGGTACCAAATATGCTAAGAGAATGCAAGAAGTATCCTTTTAAGTTGTTGTTGTGCATTTGTATCTTTAACAGCAAAGCGCAGCCACTCATCACTCAGGTAGTCAAAACTCCCACAAGTTCGTACAAGAATTTTATGCGCCAAAAGATGTTCAAAGAGTTCTGCTGCGTTTGGCGTGTGTACAAGAATAAAGTTTGCATCACTCTCTACTATTTGATCAAAAATATTGCTGCTTTTGAGGATGTTTTGCAGTTGCTGTTTTTGTTCTTTATGCATCTCTAATGCGCTGCGTTTAAACGCAGCATCACTCAACCTTTTTTGCAAAAATTCAGCATCAAGTGAGGAGATGTTCCATAGTGGTGGCGTGATTTTCCCTATGTTTTTTTTGTGAGTAAAAATAGCACCGACGCGTACACCTGCACAGGTGTAAAACTTTGAAAAAGATTGGATAATATAGAGCTTTTTGTAGTCCTGTATCTGTTTACGGAGTGATTTATGCCCTTCAAACTCTATAAAACTCTCATCTAAAATGATAGTACACTTCTTCTTTTTCCACTCTAAAAAGAGCTCATCAAGCTCGTAGTAGCTTCCCTCTGGAGTGGATGGGTTAACAAAAACGACGATGGATTTTTCTTCCACCTCTGTGTCAATATCTTCAATACGATTAATTTTGTAGATGTTTTTTTTACTTTTAAGAGCAGCTTTTTGGTACTCTCCATAAAGCGGTGCATAGAGGTAAACATTTTTTGCTCTAATCGAATCCATAAGTGCGTAGATGCCAGCCGTTGCACCGTTAAAAAGGGCTACCTCTTTTGCATCTATTTTATACTCTTTTGCAATTGTATTTTTAAGTGCTGTGTAGTTGGTATCTGCATATTTCACTATCGCTGCACTTGGAATATTGAAGGCAAGTTCAGGTTGGTAACAGTTAATATTCGAGGAGAAGTCTATTATCTCATTGGGTTCGCAGTCAAGCTCTCTTGCGTATTTGTATATGTTTGCACCGTGGAGCATCATTCGTCTATCTCCACATCATCCAAAAACTCGTTAAAATCGAGATTTGTCATGGCATTTTCATCTACATTGTAGTCGTTAATTGTTATCTTCATAATAATAATTATACCATTATTTAATATATGCTTTAGCAAGTATTTTTGCTCTGCCTATTTTTTTCTCTTTTGTAATACGAAGAAGCATATAGAATTTTTTTGCTATATTTAGGGATTTTTCTAATTCTTTATTTGTAATTTTTTTTGCTGTATGTTGGTTATAGGTTTGTAAAAAGAGTGTTCTAAAAGAGGGCTTGTTGTAGGGATTAAATGCCATTAATGCTACGGCGACATCAAATGAAAAAGCACCACATCCTCCATCTATGAAATCAAAAACAGCAATCTTTTTTCCATAAAAGAGGGTGTTGTCTTTGAAAATATCTCCATGGATAAAACCATCACAAGGGAGTTTGAAAGATTTAAGTGGTTCTAGCAATTTATAGTAGAAAAAAAAATCTTTTTTTATTAAACCTAAATACTCGTCAATGTTATATTGTGCCAAAAATGTAGAGGAGTTCCGTTGCGTTTTAGTGAGCGTATGGAGTTGTGCCATAAAGCGGGCGAGGGCTTGAATATGGTAGTAGCGCATGCTTTTTGGTGACTCTCCTAAGAGACGCTCATAGAGATACCACTCTTTACTCTTTGCAAGGAGTTTAGGAACATTAAGTTGATGCTGCGAAAAAAATTCTAAGCGTTTAGCATCTTCTTCTATCCGTTTTTCAATACTTCTTTCATACTTTTTCAAAACATATTTCTCTGTCACATAGGTTGTATCTACAACACCATTTGTTGTTGCTTGTAAGTTTGTTAGTGAGTAGTTTGGAAAAAGTGTTTGAGCCTCTTGAAGAGAGAGTGGAGTTTTTACACCCATTTATAATGCACAGTCATGCATAATATTACTCCAATTGTAATCAAAATGCTTTTTGACATACTCTCTATGATGTGGTACGCTACATTTGGAACAGTCTTGGTGAATTTTGTCCCCATAAATACCTTGTTTCCCATCTTTTGAGTCAATATTACAAAAACTATACTGTGTTTTTTCTTCTATTTTTTGTATGCCTCTATCAGAGTATCGAAAATTTGGGCATGAACAGAGGTAACAATTAAGCGAGTCCATATCATGACACTTTTTATTTTTTGCATAGAGTGGACAGAAACCTTCCTCTTCTATTTTCATGTTTTCAAAGTCAAAGTAGTCAATAATTTGCTCTTTTGTGTAGTTTTTGGCAAGGAGTTTATCTACTATTTTTTTATGTTTGTTGGCATGATTTTGAACCCATTGAGTGTATCCCAAGTGTTTCCCTTTTTTGCTATTTTTTAAAATTATAGCAGTAAAAGTTTATGCTATAATTAGCCTAGAACTTTAATAGAATCATGGTGGAAATCCTGAGCTCTCCCGGAACTGTAAGCCATCTCCGTATGGGGTATGGTAAGCCAGATCTTTTAAAGTAAAAAATTGAAGTAGAGTAACGGGTTATTACCTACTTACAAAAGGAAATATATGCATATTGAACCAGGTGTAGTAAGTGGCGCAAAAATGTTACTGAGTTATGGAACTGCAACCGTAGTTTTTGGTGCTACTGCAAAAGTAGCGTATGACAATATAAAAGAGAATGGTGCTGTTTCGTTGATACTTAAGAGTATTATTGCAGCAGCCATAGTCTTCTTTTGTTTTGAGGTTTTACCACATTACCCAGTAGGTGTAAGTGAGGTACATCTTATTTTAGGAACAACAATCTTTTTAGTATTTGGAATTGCTCCTGCAGCTATTGGTTTGGCACTTGGCTTGCTTGTTCAAGGACTCTTTTTTGCTCCATTTGATTTACCACAGTACGGCATCAATGTAACAACACTTCTTGCAAGTATGTTTGCTTTAAATATGGCAGCAAAAAAAGTTATACCTCAAGGTGTGGCGTATAAAGATATAACATATACACAACTATTGAAACTTTCTGTTATTTGGGAAGGTGCTATCGTTTCATGGGTTGCTTTTTGGGCATTATATGGACAAGGATTTAGTGCTGAAAACATCTATAATGTTCTTACTTTTGGCGCAGCATATATGTCTGTAATTATCTTAGAACCACTTGTAGATGTAGCAGTTTTAGCAGCTGTAAAAGCCTACAATAAAACAAATGAGTGTAACTTCTTGTTTGATAAAAGACTTTGTAAAGCATAAACAATGCTTGTAAAAAACTAGAGGCTTTTAAAGCCCTAGTTTTTTTATTTCTACTTCAATATTTGCTCTAAATATTTCTCTTACTTCCTCTTGTTCTATAAGATTAAATTTTTCATCTTGCGTAAATGACTCAACAATCGTTGCATCACAATACTCACCAACTTCTTCACAAATCTCTTTCATATCGTTGTCATAGTGATTTCCACTGACAAGCAACATTGGAACTATCTGTACTTTTGCTTTTTTATCTCCAGCTGTAAGTTTAAGAATATCTCGTTTTATGGCATCTTTTATGGCAAAGAATGGAAACTCTCCCTCAAGAGAACAGGTGAGATTTTTCTCATTTATCATCTTTAAAAAGTTGGCAGTGTAGTTGACTGCCTCAAGCCCAGCTAAGTTTAGAACAGGAACGCCATGAATAATATAGAGGTTAATAACATCACTGTTTTTTTGTCGAATTTTTGCATCTAAAAAATTAAGATAGTTTGATGTCTCTTTTGTTTTATGCAGAAGAGGAGTTGTGTATCTAATATTGGCTAAAGAGAATTCACGAAAACCTTTCACCATACGAGTAAGCACCTCATGCTCATCTGTTGGAAATATATTGACACTGACAACTATATAGCGTTTATACCCCTCCATATCGACATCTGCCATCACTTGTGGGAGATTTTTATAGACCTCACCTTTTTTTGCAAGCTCTTTAATAACCATCTTTGAGCTAAACGCAGTAAAAACTGAAAACTCCCCAAAGCTCTCTTTTACAAACGCTTCAAATGCTAAATATTTTTCTTGTTCTATAACCGAACCAAAACATGAGAGAATAATAGCCGTCTCTTTGTTATAATGTCTATATCGTTTCATAATATTACCACTCTATTTTTTTAGAAATTATAGGATAAAAAATTGAAAAAAGCATTAGTTATTTCAGCAATCGCATCAAACCAAGGTAAAACGCTTCTAAGTATGGCACTTTTACACCATTACAAAAAGAGTGTACGCCCTTTTAAGTGTGGACCTGATTTTATTGATCCACAGTTTCATGAAAGAATTGCACAAACACCTTCGGTCAATCTTGATGGATATATGATGAATGAAGAGCAATTAGAGTGGATGTTTCAAAAATACTTTGACAAAGATGTGGCCATTGTAGAGGGGGTGATGGGTTATTATGATGGTATGGACAAGGGTGCAAGTGCTTATAATGTAGCTCGAACACTTCATATTCCATCACTTCTTATTTTGGATGGAGGAGGAAGCTACATCACTGTTGCAGCTGTTTTAAAAGGGATGCTTACATTCCGTCAAGATAACACTATAAAAGCCGTTGTACTCAATAAAATCTCCTCTGCTATGCATTATGAACTTGTAAAAAAACATATTGAAGCAGAGTGTGCAGGAGTAGTTGTGTGTGGCTGGATTCAAAAAGGGCTGAAAACTTTAAGCTCTACGCATTTAGGACTCGACTTAAAAGAGCTTAATTCTCAGATGATAGAGAGCGTCTCACAAGATGTTTTGGAACATATCGAGATAGAAGCGTTAGAGTCTGTTATGGATATAGATGAAGTGAGTGTGAGTGCATACCCTTTTAAAAATATTGTGAAAAAAGATGAAATATGTGTAGTTGTAAAAGATAAAAACTTCTCTTTTATTTATCATGACAACTTAGAATATCTTAAAGAACTTTATAAAAAAGTCATTTTAATTGACTCTACAAAAGATGAGAGTATTCCCAAAGAGGCAGATATTGTCATTATTCCTGGGGGATATGTTGAGACCCAAGAGGCTTATAAAAGAGTTGTTCAGTCAAATAATTTTAGAACTGCATTAGTAAATCATGCCAAAAGCAAAAAGGTCTATGCTGAGTGCGCTGGACTTATCTACTTAGGTATGCATTGTGATGAAAAAGAGATGAGTGGGGTTTTACCTATAACATTCACACTCACAAACAAACGGGAGAGACTTGGTTATTATAAGTGTGAGTTAAATGGGAAAGTTATAAAAGGGCATGCTTTTCATTATACAAAAATTCTTCAAGCACCTCCAACAGATATAAAGCTTTATAAAGTAAGTAAAAAAAGTGCAAAAGATGGTGGGTATATGCAGGAAAATGTGATTGCGACTTATCTACATACTATGTGGCGTTTAGGTGATATTATAGATATGTAATAGACTCGTCTAAAAGTTTTTCTCTCTCCCATCCGAGTGTTTTTAGTTCGCTCTGTTCATAAAATTTATCGACATAACCTACACAAAGATAAGCAACAAGTTGAGAGTTTTTCTTTGCATCTAAGGTCTCAAGCACTTTTTTTGCATCAAGTATGCTCACCCAGCCAATGCCTATATTTAAGGCTCGTGCCATAAGCCACATATTTTGCACAGCACATACAACGCTATACTCTCCCATTTTTTTCATACTCGTCATACCAAGTACATCTTCTTCTTTAGGCTCATAAAGTACAGCAATATTTACGGGGGCTTCTTTAATGCCCTCTAATTTAAGGTTTTTATAGAGTTCTCTTGCTTTAAAAATCTCTTTTGCTTTGGAATTTTCATTTTCAAAGTTTTGAGCAAGTTTATTTTTAATGTTTATATCTCTAATTATTACAAATTTCCAGGGTTGTGAATAGCCGACAGAAGGGGCAGAAATGCCTGCTTCGAGTATCATTTGTAGTTTCTCATCCTCTATGGCTTGTGGGGTAAATCTATTGCCTCGTACATCCCGCCTAGCTTTTATAATGTTTAAGAGTTTCTCTGCATCATCTTGTGTAAAGTTCATAAGAAATTATACTATGTTATAATCCTTTTTATAAAAATAGATAAGAGAAAATATGAATTTTATTTTAGAAGAACCACCATGTAATATTGGTGCAGACATTAGTGAGAAATCTTTTGAGATGATACAATCAGAGATTGTTGCATACCCAAAATACCATGAATTTGATGAAAATGAACAAGCGTTAGTAGATAGGCTTATTCATACAACCACTTGTTTTCATGAAGTGATTGAAAATATATATTTCAGTAAAAATGCTATGCTAAAACTCAAAGATTTACTTCAAAACAAGGCAAAACTTATTGTCGATACCAATATGATTCGCTCAGGACTCAGTCAGTTTTACCTTAACAAATATGAAAATGAAGTTATCTGTTATGTGAATGAGCCAGAGGTCTTTGAAATGGCTGAGAAAAACTCTACAACACGCTCTTATGCTGCCGTGGAGTTAGCAATTCAAAAGTTTAAAGAAGAACCAATGGTGCTAGCATGTGGGAATGCACCGACCTTTATTTATGCTGCTATAAATACGCTCATAAAAGAGAGAGTCAATCTTGATAATGTCATTTTGCTTCTTTTCCCTGTGGGGTTTGTGAATGTAGTGGAGTCTAAAGAGTATGGCAAAAAGTTTTTAGAGCATTTTAATGCAGAGGGTATTATCCTGCAAGGCAGGTACGGAGCATCAACCATGGTCGTTGCTTCTCTTCATGCAGCCTATAAGCTTATAAAAGATTTCGATACAGGGCAGGGGAAATATAATGGCAAGTAGTCTCACAAATTCACACTCTAGCTCTACTTACGGCAGTAATCCTGTAAAAGAGGGCGAAGTGCGTTTGAATGAGATGGGCAGTGAAGTGGTTGAGGGCTATACATGCAAGCCAAAAGATTATGATGCCAATCGCCCAATTATGCACTATAAAACGCTTCTTCTTTTATGTGATGATGAACGATGTGGCAAAGCTGGTAAAGATGACAGAGCCTCGCATCTGCGTGAGATTTTAAAAGAGATGGGGCTTAACAAAGGTAAAAATCGTATAAAAATTAGCCGTACAGGCTGTTATGGTGCTTGTAGGTTTCGTCAGGTATGTCAGATTACAGAAAATACACAGGCAAATGGTAATGCAAAAAATAATGCCCTTTGGCTCAGACACACACATAAATTTTCAGATGAGCAATGGAGAGAATTATTTACACTTTTAAGTGAAGATAAAATTCTTTTAGACGAGCTAGATGAAGAAGTTTTTATTCCTATGAAAGTTTATAACTAAATTCTAATGAGTGAAAAACCACTTCGCACAGGCTACACAACAGGCACACATGCAACGGCTACGCTTCTGGCATGTTTGTATGAGTATTTTGATATGCTTTTTGTAGAGAAACTATCGGTCATTTTACCACAAAGCCAAGAGGCTTTTATAGAGGTAAAAAGAGAGAGTTCTTGTTTTTTTAGCACTATAAAGGGCGATAATGATGATATGGATGTTACAAAAGGGTGCGAGATTACATGTAAGCTTGCAACAACTCCTCCTGAGGGATTAAAAGAACAAACACCATCACTTATAAAAGTTAAAGGGGTGAAGATTTATATTTATGCAGGGGAGGGTGTTGGTGTTGTGACAAAAAAAGGCTTGAAAATCACACCTTCATACCCTGCTATAAATCCAACACCTCTCAATATGATGCAAGAGAATGCAAAAAATATAGTGCAAGATTCTCATGAAGTTTTTTATGCTGTTTTTAGTGTTACTAACGGTGCAACTATTGCAAGAGATACAGCCAATGCAAAGGTGGGGGTTTTAGGCGGCATCTCTATTTTAGGAACTCGTGGTATTGTAAAACCTGTTTCAGCTTCTGCCTATATTGATTCTATTGAAGCAGAGATAAATGTTGCTCTGTCCCAATCACAAGAGCAGATTGTCTTTACGCTTGGTAATTCGGCTCATGATTATGCAAAAAAACTCTACGATGAAACATCCATAATAGAGATAGGAAATTTTGTTTATGATGCTTCAGAGCGTTTA
Source organism: Sulfurimonas sp. (assembly GCA_015487265.1). Taxonomy (GTDB): domain Bacteria; phylum Campylobacterota; class Campylobacteria; order Campylobacterales; family Sulfurimonadaceae; genus Sulfurimonas. The sequence goes on from WFQD01000204.1 coordinate 10,301, forward strand.
CAAAATAACACGGTAAAAAGAGTGGTATTTATAACAAGTGTTGCAAAAATGTGTAAGGTGGCACAAGGCTTTAAAAATACACATAATAAATATGGGAGCATTGATTTTGCTGAGGTGCGTGAGTGGCTTGTTTTGGAGCTAAATTATGAGTTAGGTGAAGAGGAATTCCTTACTTTAAAAGGAGTTTTACAAACGCTACCAAATGAGTATAAAGAGCCGTTTATAAAACTTTTAGGGTATAAATCTGCTCAAAGACTTAAAGAGTGGTTTTTTGAACTTAGCTTACAAGTAAAAGAAGTTGAGACGATAACTTTACCAAATGAGATAAAAGAGGTATTACAATGGTAACAATAGCAGGCTCAGGGATGGGCGAATATAATTTTAATAATATAAATCTGGACTTTTCACAATTTGAGATGATATTTTGTGACCAAAATTATGAGACTTCTTTAGATAATGTCATAAAGGGGAGTTTTCAAGTTGTAAAAGAGGCAATTTTAGAAAATCTTGATAAAAATATACTCTATATTGTAAGTGGCTCTCCAACCTTTTTTTCGGGTGCAATTATAATCATTGCCACCCTTAAAAAGCAAAATATCCCCTTTAAAATAGTAGATAACAGCTCAAGTTTAAACTATATGTTAGCTCATGAAGGGGTGAGTCTTGTCAAAACTGGCATTGTAACTCTACATGGAAAAAGCTTTATAGACTTAGAGAACTTTTTAACAAAAGATTATACTTTTGTGATTTGTGATGATGATACACCGAGCATACTTTTAGAAGCAACAAAATTTTTAGATGAAGAGGATGTAAGCATCACACTTGGAGAACGATTTGGTTATGGTGATGAACTTTTTTCAAGTACAACATTGCAAAAAATGGTGCAAAATCCTCCTCGTATGCCTTACTCACTCCTTATCAAACGCAACTATAAACCTCTGCCAAATATCTCATGTGAAGAGAGTATCGAGCATGAAAATGGGATGATTACAAAAAGCTATAAACGCCATATCTCTTTACAAAATCTTGACCTACAGCCAAATATGCTTTTGTGGGATATCGGTGCTGGTTCTGGTTCTGTAAGTATTGATGGGTACAAACGATACAAGGTTAAGAGTATCCTTTTTGAGAAGAATGAAAAAAGAGCGAAGATGATACAAAACTCTCTCAAAAAACATAAAATTTTAGATACAAAACTCTCCATCGGTGAGGCGAGTGAAGAGTATAAAAAAGAGCCAAGCAGACCAGAGAGAATTTTTGTTGGTGGTGGTGGTGACAAAGTTATCAGTGAGCTAGATTATTTGTATGAAAGATTAGCCGATGGTGGTATTATGGTAGCCAATTTTGTAACCCTCCAACATCTTACAACAGCTATAACAGTTTTAAAACAAGCAAACATTGCCTTTGAAATTAAAAGTGTGAGTCTTACAACTTACAAAATGAGCTTGTTGATGCCTGAACCAGAGAGGGTAATGCACCAGATAATTGTAAGGAAAGATACAAAATGATTACATTCGTAGGAGCAGGTCCTGGAGACCCAGAACTTATAACAGTTAAAGGTATGAAAGCCTTACAAGAAGCAGAGGTTGTGCTTTATACGGGGTCGCTTGTGCCTCGTGAGCTTTTAGATTGGTGTAGAGATGATGCACTTATTGCTAACTCTGCTGATATGGCTTATGAGGATATTTTTAAATTCATAAAAGAACATCATCATAAAAAGTTTGTGCGTTTGCATACTGGAGACAGTTCGCTGTTTTCAACCACTGCAAAACAGATAGAGTTTTTAGAGAGTGAGGGGATAGAGTATGTAACTATTCCTGGTGTGACCGCTGCGTTTGGTGCAGCAGCTGCTGTGAACATTGAGTACACTATTCCCGGGGTTTCACAAACACTCATCATCTCACGGGTTGAGGGTCGTACACCAAATCCTGAGTCACTTAAACAGCTACTCTCAAACAAACACTCTTCGTTTGCTTTTTATCTCTCCATCTCTCTTATTCAGAAACTCAAAGAGAGTGCGTTGGAATTAGGGTATCTTAAAAATACCCCATGTTGGGTAGTTGAACGCGCTACTTGGGCGGATGAAAAGGTTTACAAGGGTACCATTTCAGATATACAAGAGAGGGTTTCTCACATTAAAGGTGTTGCACTTATTATGTTCGGTGAGTTCTTGCACCAAAAAGCGACAGTAGAATCACACCTCTATGCACAAAAATATAAAAAAGAGGGCGAGAAAAAGTCTAAAGCGCTCTAAGGAAGACCATGAAAATAGCTATAGCCACGATTAACGATCCAAGTTTAAACGCAGCAAAAAAACTTTTGCCTTATTTGCAAGAGCATGAGTGCCATGTATTTAACAAATCTGAGGAGGGAGGTAACTTCCATAAATTTAATAAAGTCGATGATATTATGCCAACGGCATGGGCAGAGTTTGATGCCATCATCTTTCTTATGGCAGCAGGTGCTGTCATTCGTAAAATTGCACCCCATTTAAAAGATAAAGCAACAGACCCTGCTGTACTTATTATGACGCTTGATTTAAAGCGAGTTATTCCTCTCCTTTCAGGGCATTTAGGGGGTGCAAATGAACTTGCAAATGAACTAACTCAAAAAATAGAGGGATGCATAAATTTTGTCACAACGGCATCAGACCAGATAAAAGTGCTTGCTTTTGATATGTTTGCAAAAAAGCATGGCTTTGCAATAAGTAATCTTAAATCTTTAGCAGAGGTTTCCAATGCTATTATAAACAAGAAAAAAGTGCAAGTGCTTAGCTACCCATGTATGATTGATGCAGTCAAAGCATTTGAAGGCTATAAAGAGGAAAATTTCAGATTTTTTATGCCAGATGCTTTAGAGAATTTAGATGAAGATATGCCAACTGTTTATATCACTCCTCAAAAATTACCAAATAATGCACTCCAAATTCATCCTCAAGAGATTGTTTTAGGATTGGGTATGAATAGAGGAACGAGTGCAGAAGAGATAGACAAAGCTGTGCAGAGGTTTTGTTATGAGCATGGTATTGAAAAAAAGCAGATAACTAAACTTGCAAGTTTTACGGCTAAGGCAGATGAAGAGGGTTTATTAAGCTATGCAAAAAATGTAAATACTGAGTTAGAGTTTTTCTCTGAAGATGCCATCAATGCACTCACACAAGAGTTTAGCCCCTCACAAGCAACAAAGTTTTTTAACATCAAAGGCGTAGCAGAACCAGCTTCACTTTTGGCTAGTAAAAATAAAACACTCTTTTTAAGTAAGAGAATTTATGGTGGCGTTACAGTGGCCGCATCATTTTAAAAATAGGAGAGAACATGGGAAAATTAACATTAGTTTCAACTGGAGCAGGTGGAGATAGATACTTAACACAAGAGGCTATAAATGCCATTCGTGAGGCAGATTTGGTTGTGGCTTATACAAAATATGCAAAAGATTTACCAGAGTTAGTGGCTGACAAAGAAGTTTTTACAACACCTATGACAAAAGAGATAGAACGGGTGCAATATGCCATAGATGAAGCAAAAAAAGGACGCACAGTAGTATTGCTTTCAAATGGTGATGCAAATGTTTATGCTATGGGTTCATTGGTGGTTGAGTTGCTTGATACTTTGGAACTTTGGGATACCATAGAGTACTCGGCACTCCCTGGAATTAGCTCTGTTTTAGCACTAGCTTCTGAAGTGGGCGCACCACTGAGTCAAGATTTTTGTCTTATTTCACTCTCAGATAGACTTACAGCTGCCGAGCTTATCCAAAAACGCATAGGCTTTGCTTTAGAGGCTGATTTTGTTATCTCTATTTATAATCCAAAGAGTAGAAGCAGACTTGAGCCATATAGAGATATGCTTGAGCAGTTGAAAACCATAGATAAAAATCGTCCTGTTGTGATAGCAAGAGATTTAGGGCGTAAAAATCAGATGATAAAAATTATTACAGCAAAAGAGCTAATAGATGCAGGAGTTGAAAATGAAGATGTCAATATGTCCACAACGCTTCTTATAGGAAACTCTACCACAAAACTTACGCGTGATGGCAGGGTTTTAACACCACGAGGGTACTTAAACAAATACGAACTCAGTGGTGAAGAAAAAGATGAATGGAAAAAAGTAAACTAACTTCTCTTTGCAAAGTTGATAAAAAGGGTCATATATTTTTTGACCTTTTGAATTTTTGAAGGTGTGATTTTTGCATCTTCAAGATACATATTTTCAAAAGTATAAAAATCTCCCTCTCCTAAACTTTTTGTATCCATTCCAATTTTAGGACGCATTAAAATTTGTGTAGTCTTGACTTCTCCACGAGGATTGATAGGCTTTATAACAAGTTCTTCATCCCCTAAACAGAGCGCTTTTTTTGCCTCTGCAGAAGCGGCACTAAAAGAGGTTACTCCCGCTATGACTTCACAATTATCATAAACTTTTTTCTGCTTTTCTTTGATGATGTCAAGGAGATAGTAAATACTTGAATAAATCCCAGCATCTCCTAATGTCACAAAACAGACACTCTCATGTTGTTGTAAAGTCTCTAAAATAATATCAGCTTCATGCACCCAATCTTCATAGAGAAAATGCATAGGCGAATAGACTGGAACAACAGGTTTACTTACTCCTAAAAGATTAAGAGCATTTGAGACGATTTTATAACTTATGGATTTTGTGAAGCTATTGTCTGCACTTTTTGTCGGAACGCAGATAGCATCACACTTCTTAAAGGCATTGAGTGCTTTCAGTGTAAGAAGTTCTACATCTCCTGGACCTAAAGAAACCATATATAATTTTTTATTCACTGTTTTTCCTTAAAATGAAGAGAGAATTATGCCAAAATAAACTTATTTCTTTGCGTATGCGATAATAAGATAGATAAAAAACAATCCACCTATAATGGCAGTGATAATGCCGATGGGGAGTTCATTGGTTATGGAAGTAAGTAGTCACCCCTAAAACAAGGGATTGTTTGGTTTTTCAGGGCTGACTATTTAAAAGGTCTTCTTTTGCATTTGAAGTCCATTGAACTTTATAAGTTTTACTCATTTGTGCCAAGGAATTCTTCAATAGAGTTAAAAACATCTTCCCCAGTATGAAGATTTCCACTTTTTATATCTCCGTAACTCTTTGGATCTTGTATAACAGCTTTAGCTGCACCATTTTGTGTGATTATCATGGGTCTATGAGTTTCATTAAGTCACAATATCCCAAAAAAGATGAGATATTTGTAAAAATTGAGGTGAGAAATTGGGCTAAATTAGGGATGAAATGGACTAAGTTCACAGTCCCTCTTTTTTGTTATGTGTTCAATCATAAGCTTTTTGTCGATGTCTAAAATCTACAACAGCTACAATAAGTTTATCATCTTCGATAAGATAAAAGAGTCTATAATTTCCTATTCTATATCTATAATAGCCTTCTAAATTATCTTTTAATTTTTTTATATTTGAACCGTAAAATGGATTTTCTCTAAGTTGAGGATATAC
>WFQD01000205.1 GCA_015487265.1 Sulfurimonas sp.
CTCTTTCTACATTTACATATGCAAAATAGTACCAAATCAGTGCACCACTCAATAGAGTCGCAACCATTGCAAGTACCCAAGCTGTATAGAGTAAAACTTTTGAATTCTGCTCTTTTTTCTGTCTCTTTTTTACTTTTTTTGTTTTATTTACTTTTTTCTTTGCCATAAATGCAACTATAGCAAAAAATTAGTTAATATCTTTTTTGATATGTTTTTAAGCTAGATTTGTCTATAATCGCGAGTTCCTTTCTCTTTGTGACATTTTGTCATATTTAGATCCAAAGGGGAAACAAACGCCATTGAGGCAAATACCAAGAGGAGATCATATTATATGAGAAACTACGAAAACCTAGTAATCGTAAAACCTACATTTACTGCAGAAGAAATCAATGCAAGCATCAAAGCTGTTGAAGAAGTAATCACTTCAAACGGTGGAGAAATCGCTGCTACAAGTCCTATGGGAATGAGAAAATTAGCTTACCCTATCAACAAAAACGAACGTGGTTATTTCCATGTAATCTATTACACAATTGCACCTGCTGCAATCGCTGAAATTGAGCGCCGTTTCCGTATTAACGAAGATTTACTTCGTTTTGTAACTATTAAGTACGATACAAATCGTGAAATTGCTGCGTTTAACACTCTCGTAGAAAAAGCGAAAAAAGCATCAGAGGCTCCAAAAGCAACTGAAACACCAGCGGCAGAAGCAGAAACTCCAGCAACAGAAGCTCCTGTAGAAGCAGCAGCAGAAACTGAAACAACTGAAGCGGCAGCTGAGTAATTAGCAAACGCAAAACTGTAAGGAAAATTCATGTTCAATAAAATCATTTTAGTTGGTAACCTCACACGTGACATCGAGCTCAGATACTCTCAGGCAGGTATGGGTATAGCAAACACTGCTATCGCAACAAGCCACAAATTCACACAAAATGGTGAGAAAAAAGAGGAAGTCTGTTTCGTAGATATTACCTTTTTCGGAAGAAGTGCTGAAGTTGCAAACCAATACCTTCGTAAAGGAAGTAAAATTCTTGTAGAGGGACGATTGAAACTTGATTCATGGGTAGACCAAAATGGACAAAAACGATCAAAACACTCTGTAACCGTTGCAACAATGCAAATGCTTGACTCAAAAGGAAGTAATCCTGAGGGTGGCTATAACAACCAAATGCAAAATGGTGGGCAAGATGCTTACAATGCACCTGCACAAGGGCAACAACAAAGCTATCAAGCACCAGCACAACAGCAAAGTTACCAACAACCTGCACAACAGCAGCAACAGAGCTATCAACCACAACAGCAACAACAACAAAGTTATAACAACCAAGCAAACACACAAAGTCGTGAAATGCCAAGTTCTAACTCAGTGCCTGTGATTGATATTGATGAAGATGAAATTCCATTTTAGAAATAGATTATAAATAAAGGATATAACATGTCAGAAAAAAGAAAATATAAAAAAAGATACTGTAAGTACTGTGAAGCAAAAGTTGATTTCATGGACTATAAAGATGTAGGTGCATTACGTTTCTCTCTTTCAGAAAGATACAAAATCATGCCACGTCGTTTAACTGGAAACTGTAAACGTCACCAAGATATGATTTCAGTAGTTATCAAACGTGCTCGTGCAGCAGCTTTAGTTCCATACACTGTAACTCGTAAGCAAGTTGTCACACAACCATTTGAAAATTTAAAATAGATTTTTCAAAACTCCCCTTTTTTGGGGTAGTAAATCAAATTGAAATAACATTTAATGTATAAATTCTGAAGGTTTAGCAATATGAAACCCTTGCATATAATCAATCCCTAGAGATTTAAGTTCTACTATAACATCATCATTTACAACAAACTCAGCAATTGTTTTAAGCCCAATACTATGTGCTAACTCTATAATAGCTTTGACAATATTTCTATATTGTTCTGATGTAGCAACATGTTGTACAAGTGAACCATCTATTTTTAGGTAGTCTACATCTAAATCTACTAAGTAACTAAAATTAGCATAACCACTTCCAAAATCATCTATTGAGAATTGAACACCTTCGAGATGAAACTGTTGAATTACCTTAGTTAATTCTTCTAAATTTTCAACAGATTGACTTTCTAAAAGCTCAATACTAAATAAAGATTTATTTTCAAGTGTTTGGATGGCAGTCATAACATAATCCATTAAGACTTTGTTTAAAATGTCATTTGCATTAAAATTCACACTAATGCTCACACCTTCTTGTATAATTTTAGCTATAGATATATCGACAACCCTTTTTGCAACATCTGTATAAATTTGTGTATGTTCAATAGCAGGAAGAAAATGATTAGGAAATGTCAGGTTCCCTTCTATATCTATATATCTTACTAATGCTTCATATTTATGCACTTGTATATCTTGATTTACAATTTTATGAAAATGACAAAGTATTCGATCTTCTTCTAATGCTGATTTGACTTTTTCAATAATATCATTAGCAGAACTTTTTTCTTCTACTGTAATATTTTCGCTATAAATAACAACTCTATTTCGTCCTTGTGTTTTTGCTTTATAGAGCATCATATCTGCTATTTTAATAGCATCACCGATATTTTTTGAATATTTTGGATAATTATTAACTCCAATAGAAACAGTAAAACATAATTCTATTTTATCTTTCTTAAAACAGAATTTTTCTATATTTTGTCTAATTTTATTTGAAATACAATGGTTAGTTTCTTCTTCGTCAGCATTCTTTTTTACAAGAAGTATAAATTCTTCTCCACCATATCGAAAAATCTTATCATTTTTTCCTAGGGCTTCTCGCATGATTTTAGTCCCACTTTTTAAGACTTCATCTCCTATATCATGTCCATAAGTGTCATTCACCTTTTTAAAATAGTCAAAATCTACCATACAAAGAGAATAGTCACCTAAATCTATTGTTTCCAAATATTTTCGGAGGTAAAGTCGATTATAAACTCCAGTTAATGGGTCTATATAGGATTCTTTACGTGTTTTATAGTATATATATGCCTGAACAAGACTTACAAACATAAAAATAATAATGAGTATATATACGATTGTAAAAATATTTTTTGCAGGGGAGATTGTTTCTTGAATATTATGTGTCAAATCACTTGCAAAATCAAAAACTAAAATAGCTTCTACATTATCATCGATAAGTATCGGG
>WFQD01000206.1 GCA_015487265.1 Sulfurimonas sp.
ATACAACAAAAATATAGAAAAACTTTTAAAAAAAGAAAAAAGTTAATTATGAGAGAGTATAAAACATGATAAATATCATATTATGTGGTGGCAATGGTACAAGACTTTGGCCATTAAGCAGAACACTCATGCCAAAACAATTTTTAAAGCTTTTTAATGACAAATCACTATTTCAACTTACAGTTGAAAGAAATACAAAAGTATGCAATAGTCAGTTAATAGTTTCAAACACAGAACAATACTTTTTAGCCATAGATCAACTTGAGGAAATAACTACCCGCTACCCACTATCCGCTACTTTTTTAAATATTGATATTGACGAAGATATACTTATAAAAGAACTTGCAGAATTAATCAAAAAGATTGTAGGTTTTAAAGGTAAACTTTATTTCAATACAGAAGAAGATGAAACTATAGTGAAGTTGACCGATTCAAACAAGCTCAATAGTTTAGAATGGAAGTATAAGATTGAACTTGAAGATAATATAAAAAATATATATAAACGGTATTTATAAATGTATAAAATTTTAAATTTAATAGGAAGAGACAAACAACTCTTTATCAATGATATTGATAGATATTCGGATGATTTACACTCAATTGTTTCAAGCTCCTTTTTCTTAGTCATAGGAGGTGCCGGATCTATAGGCCAAGCGGTTACCAAAGAGATATTTAAGCGCAATCCAAAAAAACTGCATGTGGTAGATATTAGTGAAAACAACCTTGTGGAGCTTGTTCGGGATATTCGAAGTTCTTTTGGATATATCGATGGAGAGTTCAAAACATTTGCGATTAATATTGGCTCATTGGAATATGATGCATTTATCAAAAATGATGGTCAATATGATTATGTACTTAACCTTTCTGCATTAAAGCATGTTCGAAGCGAAAAAGATCCTTATACACTTATGCGAATGATTGAAACCAATATCTTCAATACGGACAAAACACTTAAGCAGTCTATCAAAAATGGAACGAAAAAATACTTTTGTGTCTCTACAGACAAAGCGGCAAATCCTGTTAATATGATGGGAGCGAGTAAGCGGATCATGGAGATGTTTGTGCATAGAAACTCTAAAGAGATCGAGGTTTCCATGGCAAGGTTTGCCAATGTCGCTTTTAGCGACGGCTCTTTACTTCATGGGTTCAATCAACGCATCCAAAAACGACAGCCGATTGTGGCACCAAATGACATAAAAAGATATTTTGTTACACCACAAGAGAGTGGAGAACTTTGTTTGATGAGTTGTATCTATGGAGAAAGTCGCGATATCTTTTTCCCAAAACTCAGCGAAAGTCTCAATCTCATCTCTTTTGCAGATATTGCGGTGAAATATCTTGAAAACTTGGGATATGAGCCATACATATGTAAAGATGAAGATGAAGCAAGAGAATTGGCAAAAACATTACCGGATGAAGGGAAATGGCCATGTCTCTTTACTAAAAGCGATACTACGGGTGAAAAAGATTTTGAAGAGTTTTTTACAGATAAAGAAACTTTAGATATGGATCGTTTTGAAAATCTTGGAATCATAAAAAATGAGCTTGATTTTGATGCTGATAAACTGGAGAGCTTTGAAAAAACGATTAAAAGTTATCTGCACAGTCTCTCTTGGACAAAAGAGGATATCGTCAGAGAGTTTTTTAAATTGTTACCTGACTTTGCCCACAAAGAGACAGGTAAATATCTCGATGAGAAGATGTAATGCAAAAGTTTGTTGAATTTGTACGAAACATTTACAAGACAAAAGATTTTATAGCCCTACATGAACCAGTGTTTATAGGCAATGAAAAAAAATATCTCAATGATTGTATAGACTCCACTTTTGTCTCAAGTATTGGAAAATATGTAGATAGATTTGAAAGAGAGTTTGCAGAATATGTTGGGAGTAAATACGCTATTACAACAGTTAATGGTACTTCAGCTTTGCATATTTCACTTCTATTAGCCGATGTCGGAAATGGTGATGAGGTGATTACTCAGCCATTGACATTTATCGCAACATGTAATGCCATAAGCTACTGTAGTGCTAAACCTGTGTTTGTCGATGTAGATAGAGATACGATGGGACTTTCTCCAAAATCGCTTCAAGATTTTTTGGAAGCAAACTGTGAAATAATAGATGGAAAATGCATCAATAAAACTACCAAAGCCACTATAAAAGCATGTGTATCTATGCATACATTTGGTCATCCGTGCAAGATAGATGAGATAAAAGCTATATGCGATGCATGGCAAATAATATTTGTTGAAGATGCAGCGGAGAGCCTCGGAAGTTGTTATAAAAACAAGCACACCGGTACATTTGGAAAAGTTGGAGCATTTAGCTTCAATGGAAACAAGATTATTACAAGCGGAGGGGGTGGTGCTATAGTAACTGATGACGAAGATCTTGCTAAAAGAGCTAAGCATCTTACTACTACAGCAAAAGTACCACATTCTTACGAGTATGTTCATGATGAGATAGGATATAACTACCGTATGCCAAATCTTAATGCAGCCCTATTAGTGGCGCAGTTGGAACAGCTTGATAAGTTCTTACAAAATAAAAGAGAATTGACAGAAAAATATGCAGAATTTTTTAGAAAATATGATGAAATAGAATTTGTGAAAGAACCACATAATGCTACTTCAAACTATTGGTTGCAAGCAATCATTCTAAAAGATTTAGAAGAACGAAATAAATTTTTAGAATACACAAACAAGAATGGTATCATGACCAGACCGATATGGAAACTGATGAACGAATTAGAGATGTTCAAAGATGCTCAATATTCCGATTTAGATAATGCAAAACATCTAGAAGAGAGAGTTGTCAATATTCCAAGTGGAGTGACTCTGTGAAAAAAGAGGAGATTATTCTGATAGGTGGTGGTGGACATTGTCGCAGTGTGATAGATGTTATAGAGCTTGAAGATAAGTACAATATAGCTGGTATCGTTGTTAACGATATGCCAAAAGGTGGCAATATTTTAGGGTATGAGGTGATAGGTGGCGATGATGATCTGGAAACAATTTTTAAAAGTTATAAAAATGCCATCGTAACCGTAGGACAAATTAGAACAAATAGCATTAGAGTCAAACTTTTCAAAAGATTAAAGCAGATAGGTTTTAATTTTCCAGTTATTGTCTCTCCATTGGCATATGTTTCTAAGTATACTACGATAGACGAAGGCACGGTTGTAATGCATCAAGCTCTGATAAATGCAAATGCAAAAGTGGGAAAAAACTGCATCATTAACACAAAAGCACTTTTAGAGCATGATGTATTAGTGGAAGATCATTGTCATATCTCCACTGCTGCCATCGTGAATGGTGGAACAAGAATTAAAGAAAATACCTTTTTTGGAAGCAATGCGGTTTCAAAAGAGGCTATAGAAATTGATGGGTTTATAAAAGCGGGGAGTATAGCCAAATGAGTGTATTTATTATTGCGGAAGCCGGTGTCAACCATAATGGCTCGATAGAACTTGCCAGGCAGCTTATAGATACAGCTAGTGAAGCAGGAGCAAATGCTGTCAAGTTTCAGACTTTTAAAGCGGAAAACTTGGTTAGTAAAAATGCCTCAAAAGCGGAGTATCAAAAAGAGACTACAGACGCAAATGAATCGCAATATGATATGATTAAAAAACTTGAACTCGATGTTGATACACATAAAGAGTTAATGGCTTACTGTAAGCAAAAAGATATAATGTTTCTTTCTACACCATTTGATCATGATAGTATAGAACTTTTAGATGAATTAGGGCTTGAAATTTTTAAGACTCCAAGTGGTGAGATTACGAATCTTCCTTATTTGAGACATATAGGAAAGTTAGGTAAACAGGTGATACTTTCAACCGGTATGTCTGACATCGGCGAAATAGAAGATGCTTTGGATGTGTTGGTTGCAGTAGGAACAAAAAAGGATAATATTACCGTTTTACATGCAAATACGATGTACCCGACACCTATGGAAGATGTTAACCTAAAAGCGATGCAGACAATTGCTTGTACATTTGGTGTAAAAGTGGGGTATAGTGATCATACATTAGGTATAGAAGTGCCAATAGCGGCAGTTGCAATGGGGGCAAGTGTGATAGAAAAGCACTTCACACTCGATAAAACCATGCAAGGACCTGATCATAGAGCTTCGTTGGAGCCTGATGAACTTAAAGCAATGGTAAAAGCTATACGAAATATAGAGCAAGCTCTTGGAAATGGGATCAAAAAACCAAGTAAAAGTGAACAACCAAATATGACAGTAGCGAGAAAATCCATAGTAGCTTTAAAGCCTATCAAAAAAGGTGAATTATTGGGTGAAGAAAATCTTGCAGTCAAACGACCCGGAGATGGTATAAGCCCTATGAGATGGGATGAAATAGTTGGGGCGGTTGCTCAGAAAGATTACCGTAAAGATGACCTAATATGAATAAAAGAAAAATATGTATAGTTACTGGGACAAGAGCGGAATATGGGTTGCTCTATTGGTTGATGAAAGAGATAGAAGCTGATGAAGCCCTAGAATTACAAATTATTGCTACCGGTATGCATCTCAGTCCAGAATTTGGTCTGACTTATAAAGAGATAGAAAAAGAGTTTACGATAAACAAAAAGATAGAAATACTATTATCTTCTGATACGCCCATAGGTATTTCCAAGTCTATGGGGCTTGCGCAAATATCCTTTGGAGAAGCCTATGAGGAGTTAAAACCGGATATAATGGTCGTTTTAGGTGACAGATATGAAGTTTTTTCAGCTGCTTGTGCTGCGATGATAGCAAGGATTCCTATAGCACATTTACATGGTGGTGAAGCGACAGAAGGTGTTATAGATGAGCCCATACGACATTCTGTAACGAAAATGAGTCATTTGCATTTTGTAGCCACTGGAGAGTATAGAAAAAGGGTGATCCAGCTTGGGGAAAATCCTGAGCGAGTTTTTAATGTCGGTGGTATGGGGATAGAAAATATAAAGAGATTACAGCTTCTTTCAAAAAAAGATTTTGAAAAATCGATCGGTTTTAAACTAAACAAAAAAAATATTTTAGTTACCTTTCATTCTGTAACATTAGAAAAATCAACTGCAAAGAAACAGTTTGAAGAGCTTTTAGAGGCACTTGATGAACTCGAAGAAACACATATGATTTTTACAAAAGCCAACAGTGATACAGACGGTAGAATAATCAATCAAATGATAGATGAATATGTAGCTAGTAATAGTGATAAATCAATTGCATTTACATCATTAGGACAATTACGCTACTTGAGCGCTTTACAGTATATGGATGCAGTCGTTGGCAATAGCTCAAGCGGATTAGCAGAGGCACCGACATTTAAGATCGGAACCATAAACATAGGAGATAGACAAAAAGGGCGAATAAAAGCAAAAAGCGTGATAGATTGCAAACCTACAAAAGAGGATATTCAAAAAGCTTTTTATAAATTATATAGTGATGAATTTCAAAAAAGATTGAAAAAAGCAGAAAATCCATATGGTGACGGGGTGGCAAGTAGAAAAATTATAGAAGTTTTAAAAAAAGTTGAACTCTCAGATATCTTGAAAAAAAGTTTTTACGATATAGATTTCAAATTGGTGGTGTAAAAGTGAAAATAGTTTTTATAGGATCAGTTGAATTTTCTTTAAAAGTTTTAGAAAAACTAATAGACCTAAATGCAGGTATTGTAGGGGTTTGCACAAGAGAATATTCCAAGTTCAATTCTGACTTTGCTGATTTAACTCCAATTTGTAAAAAAAATAATATACCTTACAAATTTGTAGATGATATTAATACAAAAGATAATATACAATGGATAAAAAGCTTAGATCCTGATATTATTTTTTGCTTTGGATGGTCATCTCTAATTAAAAAAGAATTGTTAAATTTACCTCCTACGGGAGTTATTGGTTATCATCCAGCAAAACTGCCTCAAAACAGAGGTAGACACCCTTTGATTTGGGCATTAGTTTTAGGACTTGATAAAACAGCATCAACTTTTTTCTTTATGGACGAAGGAGCTGATAGTGGAGATATATTGTCTCAGGTTGAGTTTAAAATAGATATTAATGATGATGCTAGAAGCTTGTATAATAAAACTATAAATATAGCATTAGAGCAGATAGGGGATTTTTTACCGAAGTTAGAAAATAATACTTACAAAAGAATAAAGCAAGATCATTCCAAAGCAAATTATTGGAGAAAAAGAACTAGGAAAGATGGAGAGATAGATTTTAGAATGAGTGCTAGAGCTATTTATAATTTAGTAAGAGCTTTAACTAAGCCATATGTGGGTGCACATCTCGTATATAATGGCAAGGATGTGAAAATTTGGAAAGTTAATGAAGAGAGCTATGACAATGTAGATAATATCGAGGCGGGCAAAGTTCTTGAAGTAAAAGACAATACAGTATTAGTGAAATGTTACGATAATATTGTTAGAATTGTTGAACATGAATTTGAACAACTTCCAAAAGAGGGAGAATATCTATGAATAAAGTTTTAGTGATAGCGGTTCATCCTGATGATGAAACATTAGGATGTGGAGGAACACTTTTAAAACATAAGGACAATGGAGATGAGATTTATTGGCTTATAGTTACTACGATTAAAAGTGGATATAAGAATTGGGATTTAGGATATAGCAATGATGTTATTAAAAAAAGGGAAGAAGAAATAAAAAGAGTAGCAGAGCTTTATGGCTTTGATGGAGTTTGTAGACTTGAATTTCCTACAATGAGAGTAGATGAAATTAGCATGAGTGAATTGATAGATAAAATATCAACAATATTTAGAAAAGTGCAACCAAATATTGTCTATCTTCCTTTTAAAAGCGATGTGCATAGCGATCATAGAAAGATTTTTGAAGCGGCATACTCTTGTACAAAAACTTTTAGATATCC
>WFQD01000207.1 GCA_015487265.1 Sulfurimonas sp.
ATATAAAACATAATAAAGTCAATAGTTGATATTAATATAAACATAATAATCCTTTTGTATTACATAACTTATTGCTTCAATCAAGCCTTTTTTAAAATTAGTTAACCCTATTTATCCTATATTTTGTATTACATACTACATAGTATGTTGTATATTTTGAAAAATTATGGTATAATTTCGGGAAATACAAAAATGATATGATAGGTGATACGATATAGTAAGTGTCTAGTTTGCGTATGTATTGTATTGTATCACTTATGAATCATAAAGATATGATATGTATAGTTAGTAAAGGGTAATATATGGTAGCTATATCATTATATACAGCATATAAACAAGGAATGAGCAGAAGTAGCAATGATAACATAGGTAATCTTACTCATGCACTCAAGATTCCACGAAATGATGCAGTAGCATTGTGTGGAGCTAAACCAAGTAAGAAAAGTAATGGTTGGATAGGGGATAGTAGCAAAAAGGTTACTTGCTCTGAGTGTTTGAATAAAATTAACTCTATTGGTAAGAAAATTGAGTTTGTTTATGATGATAGTTTGGATGTTTTGTTTTAGGATGAAGGTAGCTATATTTAAAAACGATGGAGAATCACAATGCTTAAAATAGTAGAATTTACATTAACCAAATTCAAACAAGGTAAGACTCCTAGCGATGGTGAGGTCGTATGGGCTTATGCAACAACACGAGATGATGCACAAAACAAAAGAAAAGCTATTGCAAGACTTTGTAAGTACCTAGAACAAAAAGATCCAAACAAACATGAGTATTATGATGGTGATTTTGTAGAGCTTGTTAAAATGAGAAGAGATGCACCATTTAATGATAATGGTGAGGTGATCTACAAAAAAGACATTACTGGAGATACGAAATTTCACCGCAAAGCTATTCAAAGATTGGCTAGATACCTAAGTAAAAGAGATGATGAATATATCTATTTTGGGAAATTGCCACTATTTGAGAGAGGTGAAAACTGCTTTGTTTTATCTTTAAGAAGCACAAAGATACTAAATAGGGTAGACAAAGAAAAGCAGATTAAAAATCAAATTCGTGGTAAAAAAGCTGCTATCACCAGAAACATCAATAAAGCTAAAAAAATAAGAGAGTCTTACAATGCTACTTTGATGCCAGATGAGTACAAAACTGATAAACGATATGCTTCTCTTGTAACAAACCTATACAAGCAGAAAAAAAGACTTATAGAGTTCCAAAAAGCTGGAATAAAAAGTATTGATACGGTTGTAGGTGGACACATCGCAGATGTTTCTAGCTTATTGAGAGAGGCAAGCTAGAATCTGAATTTTAAAATATGGAGGTGAATTAAGATGAAAGAGATGGAATTTAGGGCTTGGGATTTTGGGAAAAAAAATGACGACAGTTATAAAGAGAGAATGTCAATGCCGTTTTTTATATATGATGATTGGGTGAATTTTGATGGTGATGTTATTATGATGTCTATGCTAAGAGATATTGACACAAATAATGACAATAAAAGAAGATTCCATATCATGCAGTGGACTGGACTCTATGATAGAAACGGTTTAAAGATTTTTGAAGGCGATGTTGTTAGATGGGGAATGGACGGCGTGGAGTTGTCAGGTATAAGATACGCAGAAGTTAAGCCACTTCCATCTATTGAATTGAATCTACTTTTTTATGAAAACGATACAACTGGAGAGAGAAAGCCACCAATAGAGCCTTATTCCTTTAAGTTTCCAAATTTTATCTATTCTAATACTGAAAAATATTTAGAAGTTGTTGGGAATATTTACAAAAACAAGGAGTTTTTATCATGCTGATGCCACCACAAGAATACTTAGTAGATGGATTGGATCAAGTTATTGCCTATATTGATAAAAATATAGGCATAGATTTTGAGGTTACAAGAGATAGTGATGATAGACAAAAAGGCTCAATTGTTGTGTTTGAGATAGAGGATGATGAACATGAGGATTTGAGACAGTATATCAC
>WFQD01000208.1 GCA_015487265.1 Sulfurimonas sp.
GTATTTTATTTTACTATTAAATAACTAAGCTAATCTACCTTAAATAAGCCAAGTTGTATATTTAACTCATGTGCACTTTTTTGAACCATTTTTACATTTAACGCTATCTCCTCCAAAGAACTTTTATTGTTAGTAGAAAGTTTATCTACATTGTTAATATTCTCAATAATCTCTATCGTATCTTGAGCTAAATTTTCAGCTACACTTTGAGAATTTTTAGCAATATATGAAGCATCTTCAATCATTACCGAACTATCTGAAATCTTATCTTTCACCTTAGAAGTATATTCTACAAGAGTTTCGATAGATTTAGCATTTATATTCATTTGTTTACTCGCATCTATAATTGATTCGACTATAATATTGATGGTAGTATTTATATCTACTAAACTACTTTGAGTTCTCTCAGCAAGTTTTCTAACTTCATCTGCTACTACAGCAAAACCTCGTCCATGCTCACCAGCACGAGCTGCTTCAATGGCGGCATTAAGCGCCAAAAGATTTGTTTGATCAGCAATTTCAACTATCACATTTAAAACAGACTTTACATTTGCTGCTTCTTTACTTAGCTCTGCCAAAGTAATTGCTATCATATTTTCTTTTTGAGATGCTTCATTTACATGTTCAACTAAGCTTATAATCTCATCATGAGCTATAGATAAATTATCCACTGCAAGATTAACTTTATCTGTCGTTTCAATACTATCTTCAATAGATGCTTTGAGTGAATCTTGTACCTTTGAACCGACTTCTGTAGTTTTTTTAAGATATTCTCTTTCCTTTGACATACGCTCACTTATTTGAGATAAATGTTTTGTTACATTTTCTACATCTTCATATGTTTTATGTCCAGAGACAATAACATTCATCACCATGTCTTGTACTTTTTTAATAAAGATATTAAAAGAGTGTGATGTTTTGCCAATCTCATCATTTGATCTTTCTATTAATCGTTTTGTTAAATCACCTTTACCACTTGAAATATCCTTTGTGATTAAAACAAGTTCATTAAGTGGCAATAAAATTAAAACACGAATAATAATAATTAATACTACTAAAACTATCAAACTTGCGATTAAAAATATAATCATAATAGCCATCAAAGCTTCTGTTGCCTTATTTGCTACAGCTTTGACCTCTTCTAATGGTTTTGCCAAGAGAAACATTCCTATATTTTCACCCTCATGATTATGAATATTGGCATATGTATAAAAATATTTATCATCAGTAAGATGCCCTCTTTGCTTCAGTAATTTTAAATTGATTGATGAAACATCTTTAACAAACTCTTTATTTGGAATCTCTTTACCCTGATCAATATAGTAAGAGCCAATAATATATGGTTTTTTAACAAGTGTGGCAGTTTCAAGCTTTTTTGTACTTACTAACACTAACATTTCTCTCGTATCTTCAGGGTTCTTTTTCTTATAGAGTAAACTACTAAAACGCAGAATAAAATCAACACTTCCCAGGTACTCTTTTTCTCCTTCTTCAACATAAATTAAAGGTGCAGTAGCAACCATCATAATCCCGCCTCTAGTTATTTCAGCACCAACAAATGGTTTCATGGTTTTTTCTACAGTTTTGATACTGTTACGCATACCGACATTTGCACCATAAGCTTTTTTATTCCATGATTTAACATAAGAAGTATTCATAGCATCAACAAGCTGAATCAATGGATTTTTAAAAGAACTATCTTTAGAAAAAGATTTTCTTAATCGAGAGATTTCTTCAAAAAGTACATCTCTATCTTCATTATACATATTTTCTATCACAGTTCCATTACTTGCAAGAGATGTAACTATTATGTTTAATGATTCTAGTTTTGTTTTTAAATCTTTTTTAATGGAGTTGCGCATAGAAAGTTCTTCTTGTAAATACACACTATTTTCAATTGTATTAATATGCTTTTTAATGACTATAAACAAAGCAATAAATACCAAAAAGATAACGGGAATAAGTACAATAAGTAATTTACTGAGTAAATTTAGATTCTTAACAGACATAGCAATATTCCCTTTATGTATTATGGTTTTATGTAAACCCAACCTTTTTTGACACTTTCTAATAATTCTACAACACCAGCAGTAACTATTTCTGTACCGTCAGTTAAATCACTTTCTTTAATGTGAAGTGTTTTCATAGTGTTATGACATGCAATAAATTCAACATCATTTTGCATCAGAGCAGAGACTCGCTTTCTTACAGTTTCAGAATGTTTTTTCACTAAAAGATTAATCCCTTTAGAATAAGCAACCACCTTAATAACAACATTACCAGCACCATAAAATTTCAAAACATTATTTGTCACACTCAAAATATGATCCATAGCATGAGGTGTATCTTCTGTAATAGAAAAAACAACTTGCCTTGGGTGTTCCCAACTAGGTTTTGGTTCTGCAAACTCGGTATCTGCATATAATATCATAGTTAAAGTGAGTAAAATTAGTATCAACTTTTTCATTTTATTTTTCCTATTAAATCTTTAAAATCTTCAATATTCCATGAGCCAGGAATTTTTTTAATGATTTTACCATCTTTATCAACAAAGAAGAATGTTGGGGTAAAATCTACTCTTATCTCCTCTGAAAATTTTTCGTAGTCTAAATTAATTTTCACAGGTATAAATTTTTGTTCAATGAAAGAAGATAATTCTCCATCTTGAAAAACATTTTTCTCCATATTTTCACAATAGTGACATCCTGTTCGTATAATATCTATCATCAAAATTTTACCCGTCTGTTTTTGTATTTGAAGTCCCTCTTTGTAAGTGTGAAATTCGACTCCCCAAAGGCTTAAGACACTCAAAAAAAGTAAGACTAGCTTATTCATCTTCCCACTCCAATGTTCTGTAAGCTGTTTCTATATTTTGTTTGTGTATCGAATCATAAAAAGGAATATTTTTATATTTTAACATTGTTATTGCGTTTACCGTATCCCCTATTTCATCACCATTTTCTATGTGTTTAAGAATCTCTTTCTTGAGAGTTGTAAGATACCTGTATGTAAAATCTACTGCATTTTTGGTATATAGTTTTCCATGCCCACCAACAATATAATCAACATCTATTTTTTTTATTTTTTCTAAAATTTTTATCCAGCCACTAATATCGCCATCTCTTAAAGAAGGCAATCGACCATTAAATACAATGTCTCCTGCAAAAAGTATGCGTTTACTTGGTATGTAAATTAAAAGATCACTATTTGTATGCGCTTTATGATTTACACGTGTTATGATTACTTTTTTATTGCCAAAATACAAAGTCGTTTCTCCATCTACAAAAACTGTAGGGATAATCTGCTTTGTCTCCTTATAAGCCTCTTTAGAAATGCGTCTTTGCATTCTTGTAATATCAAGTATAGGCAACTCTTTAAATGCTATCGAACCAACTATAGTTGCACCTTTGCTCTTATAGAACCCATTTCCAAGCCAATGATCATCATGAGTATGAGTATCTATAACATAAGAGATTGGGAGTTTTTTTTGTTTTTGTATTTTGGAATATGCCTCTTTTGCATATTGATAAGTAGGACCACTATCTATAACGAGATAGCTTCTTCCCATATCAATAAAACAAGAGTTAGACATATTTCCATTATTATGCTCGTCCATCACTTCAGGTAGACCAAAGAAACATCTGGCTGCGCTTCCAATGTTCTTTGACTCCAATGAATAGTTGTATGCAAGGAGGGAATGAAACATTACTATAAAAATGAGAAATGACTTCAAAGCATAACCTTCATGAAATTTGTTTTAGAATTTAAACTGATACTGTGCTATGAAAGCATTCGCTCTGTATCCTGAAAGACCTGACCATTTATTTGCAGCGACTTCTGTTGCTCCTGAACCATTTGCTACGATGTAGTTAAATACAACTTTATGTTGGTTTCTACCCTTTTTTGATTTACGAGAGAAATCAGAATGTGGTTGTGATAGAAATAAGTTAAAACCTAAGTAAGTATTACCAAGTTTTGTTGTTGCTGCATTTGTACCCTTTTGAGCAGAACCTTGGATTGTTTTTGCAATGAGTTCAAGATTCTGCATAACAAAATAACCTGCAGTAGCAGTATATGTTTTTTCATCCCAATCTTTAGTACCTAGAATATTATGTGCTGTAGTATATTCAGCTTTTAAACTCAATTTACCAAGGTTTGAATCAATACCAACATTCACATTTGAGTAATCATTACCATTTGTAGTTGCAGCATCCTTACCATCTGCATTTTCACTTTTTGCATAAGAGATTTCTGTATGGAGTTTTTCTGTAGCATCAAACATAGCACGAACTGCATAAGATTTTCCACCCATACTAGATGATTTTGCTGCCTTACTTCTACTTGCTTGGTTTGCCACCATTACATCATATCCAAAACCTGTCCATGCACGATCGTGACCCATTTCAAAACCATTCACTTTTCCACTACCACCAATAGCACGACCAGAAATCATAAGTCCAATATTTCTCTCAAGCACTAATGACTTATCAAAACCACGTTCAGCTATGTCAAGATTCCACCCTGGCATTGTGAAACCCATACCATTTGGCATCTTAATTACACCGAGTTTAGGGATGAATGCATTGTTAAATTTATAGGCAACAAATGCATCTTTAATCACTTTAGGAACAGATGCCCCATTCGTTGCACCTGGAACAGTAGCATTTTGGTTAAAGTCTAAGAAAACCTTTCCACGAACTTTCCCTGCTACATATTTCCAACCAAGACGGATTCTTTGTGCACGAAAACCAACATTTGTATTTGCAGCATCTGTAGAAGTAGCATTTTTAATCTGTGCACCTTTTCCACCAACAGCCTCAAGTTGTGCAAAACCAAAAAATGTAAGTTTAGTATCTACATCACCAACTTTTTTCTTCATTGTATATCCAGCATGTGCTGAAGTGCTCATTAAAAGTAGTGTAGCTGCTCCAGCAGCCAACTTAATCATTGTATTTTTTTTCATAATATTTCCTTATAAGATAAATAATATGATATAATTCCCTTGTTTGTTTATGGAACTATAATCATATTCAATAAGAGTGGTAGCCCCACGCTACCACTCACCTAACAGCTCGTTTTTCCTTTGACAGGACATCCACAATCGTAATCAAGTAAAGTAACATTACCTGCATTACTTACATCTACTATTTTTTGTCTTTTTATATAGTCTCGTGTAACATCATAGACTGGACGAATCTTATCTTTTTGTAGGTTTTCACCTGCGTTTTGTAAGTTTCCTCCCCATGATGAGACTATGTATGTTTTGTTTAAATCGATTGGCTTACCCCCTATCATAAGTTTACTGATGCGTTTTCCAGCTTTACCAGAAACTTTTATAGAGTAAGTAACACCACCTAAACGACTCATGTCTCCACCTTGTTGATAGAGAGGATTTTCATTAAAAACATTATCTGCTATATCTTCAAGCAGAGTTGCAATTTTACTTCCCTTTAACTCAAAAGTATAAACATCTGGGTAAGTGATACCACACATTTCATACACATTATCCATAAGAATATCATCACCTGCTAAAACAGTTGTTCCCCATCTATACCCTGGGGTAAACGAAATATCACACTTCATTTCATCCATAATTGCATCATTGATAAGTTGATCAAATGTTGAGAAAAATGTATCTCTTTTATAGAGAGTTCCTTTTGTTTTTCCAAGTACTTCATTAAACTCTTTGTCAAATGGGGCATACAATTCATTCACAAGTTTTACCCCTGCTGGATCAGCTGGAATAAGATGTGAAGCTATAGGAACAAGCTTATACTCATACCCATGAACTTTTCCATGACTTGCATCTATATCTAAACGACCAACATATTTTCCATGGCTTCCTGCTATCACAATAACAGTACCATCAATAACAATCGGAGCTGGTGAAGGATCGTGTGTGTGCCCACTGAGTATAAAGTCAATACCATGTACCATACGAGCAACTTCTTGATCAACACTAAAACCATCATGAGAAAGCACAACAACACAATCTACTTTATGCTCTTTTCGTAATTCATCTACATACTCTTGGAGTGTTTCAGGTCTAATCCCAAAACTCCACCCTTGCGTAAACTCTTTAGGATTTGCAGTCGAGGTAAATGGAAAAGATTGACCAATAATACCTATTTTAGCACCACCTCTCTCCTCAATAGTGTATGGTTCAAAAATGAGCTCTTCATACTCATCTGCAAAAGGATCATTACCTACGACATTTTGAGAAATAAACTTTGCATCAAGCTTTTCTATAAGCTCCATCACCCGCTCTTTCCCATAAGTAAATTCCCAGTGTCCAACCATTACATCTACACCAAGATAGTTTTGTGCTTTAACTATTGCTTCTCCACGAGTCTTGAGTGCTACACCTGTACCTTGCCAAGTATCTCCAGAGTCAAGAAATAAAACATTATCATTTCCTCTCTCTTTTCTTACATGATCCAAATAAGTTTTCATATGAGCAATACCACCCATCTTACCAAACTTCTTCGCTAAAGTATCAAAGTCCATATAAGTATCAAAATATGCATCAAGACTTGATGGTTCTAGCCCATAATGCTTCGCAAATGATTCTCCACAAAGAAAACCTGGTGTCCCCACAAGATTTGGAGCAGAAACCAAAGTAGAAGGTTCTCTCCAATACAGTGGTTTGATATGGGCATGAATATCACACATATGAAGTAATGTAAAATTCCCCATAGAGTTAAATTCATAAATATCTTTTAGACCTATGCTTGCTGGAGTTTTAGAACTTGCAAAACCACCTGTAGTAGCTGTGAGTCCTAAAATAGCAGCAATATGCATAAAGTCTCTTCTTGAAATATCCATTTTATTACCCTATCGCTTTAAACCAGGGATGGATATCTCTGTACCTTTAGCTTTTTGTGTGAGATAAACTTCTAAAGCAACCATTTCTGGTGAACCTAGTGGTATAACTTTTAAAAGTGCATTTTTCATACAGCCTTGAAAACGATTTTGTAATGTTTTCATAGATGATTTTGTCATTCTATAGGCTGGCCATGTTGCCGCTACAGCTACACCATTTGAAGATAAATCTGGTAACTTTTGTGTCCTTAAAACAGTTCCCACTATCTCTTTAGAGTGACAAGAATTACAGGATAATCCACGCCCACCGCGTGCTGTCATATATACTTTTTCACCTAAAGCATAGGCTTGTTTCATTTGTGGATTTGCATTCACATCAATGTTTATTTTTTCATCATTTGCAATTGATTTTGCATAAGCATCCATATCAAACATGTTTGAACTTTTCAGTGTAAATGGTTTATGCCCATTTGCGCTCATCGCACCTTGTAATGCTTGATCAAGGGCAACTACTTGTTTGAACTCTGGCAAGTAGCGAGGGAAACCTGCTATGTAAGTAGGCAAATCATCTTCACTTACTTTAAAAAACTTTGCTAACCCTGCATCACCACCAACATATTTGTCTAACAACTCTTCTCCATTTGCAACCATTAAATCTGCAGGATTGTTTTCTGACATCTCAGCATACATTGCACGGTCTGCTGCACTCATAGCAAATTGTTCACCTGCAAAAGATAGAGATGAGAGTAGAGCGACAGACAAGACTATTTTAATTCCTCTTTTCATCGTTTATCCTTTTGGTTTAATCTTTTTAGTTTTTTCGTTTACTTCACCAGTATTATCAGTATATGTAACTTTCAGTTTCCCTTTTCCATCAACTTTCATGTAGGTAGTAAATACTGGATTCACAGATAAAGACTCCCAAACTTTCATAGTTGTAATATCTTTACCATTGTAGTTAAATGTAACATTGTTAATGTATTTTGCAGGAATCAGTTTTTTTGTTTTTTTATCCTTACGAGATCCTGTTTCCATAGGATGCATTACCATAAAACTTACTTTAACAACCTCACCATTTTTATATCTTTTTGGCTTAATTTTGATTAATGACTTTCTAGCTTCCATTTTTTTTCCTTAAATTATTTTATTGTACATTGAATTTTAGATGGTAAATCAACCACAACCGCCAATAGTAACTTTAACACTTTGTGAAGCCATTAAATAATCACCATTGCTAAGCTCTACTAAAGCAACGACATCTTGTGTTCCACCTAACTTAATACGTGTTGAAAACATTGCTTTCCCATTTGCAGGTGTTAAAAAGACATCAATAGTACGAGCATTTCCATTTTTAGTTGATAATATATGAATTGCTTTTACATAATCGCTATCAGTCATTGGAGAATCAACATTCACAGTTACAGGAACAACAGCACCATTTTCAGCAATTTCAGGAGCTTTAAGATGTACTTTAGCAGATGACTGAGGAGTTTTTCCTCCTGTTATTGCGTTTAATGCCGTTTTGTATGACATTTTATTTGCATCTTTACCGCTACCACCAGCAAAACCTACAGCAGGTATCACAGCACTTGCCGCTAAAGCAACTCCAACATTCTTTAAAAAATTTCTTCTTTGCATAATTAATTATCCTTTATTTTATTTCGGTGATACAACATACGATGTTATCTCACAAATTTCTTTAGGAGTGAATAACTTTGTTGTTAAGTTCACTGTCATATGTGTTTTTGGA
>WFQD01000209.1 GCA_015487265.1 Sulfurimonas sp.
ATTTAACACGAAAGAGAAAGATAGAGCAAAAGATTTGCCAGAGTTTTTAAAAGTTTTTCCTTATGTAAATGGAGGGCTTTTTAGAAACTTTTTTCCCATCCCAAAATTTACTACAAAGTCAAGAAATCTTCTTATAGAGATAGGAGGTCTTGACTGGTCGGCTATAAATCCTGATATTTTCGGCTCTATGATACAAGCAGTTGTTACTCCTGAACATAGGGGAAATATGGGTATGCATTACACATCTGTGCCAAATATCATGAAGGTAATAAAACCTTTATTTTTAGATGAACTTTACGAAGAGTTTGAAAAAGCAAAAGGAAATGCAAAAAAACTAAACCAACTCCATCTAAGACTACAAAATATAAAAATCTTTGACCCTGCCTGTGGAAGCGGAAACTTTTTGATTATCGCTTATAAAGAGATAAGAAAACTTGAAATGCTTATCTTCAAAGAGGGCGGGCTTTTGATAATGCCTAGTATAAAACTATCTCAATTTTATGGGATAGAACTTGATGATTTTGCTCATGAAGTAGCAACCCTCTCTTTATGGCTTGCGGAACATCAGATGAATATGGTTTTCAAAAACGAGTTTGGAACAGTTCCCCCGGCTTTACCTCTTCATGATGGTGGAAATATAGTTTGTGCCAATGCAACCAGGATTGAGTGGGAGATCGTTTGCCTAAAAGAGGAGGGAGATGAGATATATGTACTTGGAAATCCACCGTATTTAGGCTCAAGAAATCAAAACAAAGAGCAAAAAGAGGATATGAAAGCAGTTTTTCAAAAAGATTATAAAAGTCTTGATTATATTGCTGCTTGGTTTTATAAAGGTGCAAACTATATAAGAGGGGTTAATGCAAAATGTGCTTTTGTTTCAACTAACTCTATAACCCAAGGTGAGCAAGTAGCCATTTTATGGCCTTTGATTTTAGATAATAATTTAGAGATATTTTTTGCTTATCAATCTTTTAAATGGACAAATAATGCAAAAGGGAATGCTGGGGTAACAGTAATTATTGTAGGAGTTAGAAATAAATCTAATGAGCCAAAATATTTGTATCAAAGTGCTATAAAACAAGAAGTAAAAAATATAAATGCCTATTTGGTTAATGCAGATAATATTATTGTAAAAAGACGAAGTAAGCCACTTTCAAACTTTCCAACAATGTCATTTGGCAATATGCCTAATGATGGTGGTGGATTGATTTTGACTGAGATAGAAAAAAATGAACTTTTACAAAAAGAACCTAAAGCGGAAAAATTTGTTAGAAAATATGTTGGTTCGAATGAATTTATAAAAGGCAATACAAGGTGGTGCCTTTGGATAAAAGATGATGAAGTTAAAGAAGCACTTAAAATGCCTTTGATTTCTTCAAGAATAGAAAAAACTAAAAAACATAGGCTCAATAGTAAAGATAAAGGGGCTCAAAAACTTGCAAATAGACCTCACCAATTTAGAGATACTAATGAAGCAAAAAAGATTTCTTTGATAATTCCAAGAGTATCTTCCGAAAGAAGAAAATATATACCTTGTGGTTTTATGCAAAAAAATGAAATTATTTCAGATTCAGCACAAGCTATTTATGATCCTGAAACTTGGATTATGGGAGTAGTCTCTTCTTATATGCATATGTTATGGGTTAGAGCTGTTGGTGGAAGGTTAAAAACTGATTATAGATATTCAAAAGATGTTGTTTACAACACTTTCCCATTCCCAGATATAACACAAAAACAAAAAGATGAGATAACAGAGTTGGTTTATGATATTTTAGATGAGAGAGAAAAACACTCAGAAAAAACATTAGCCCAACTTTATGACCCAGACAAAATGCCCCAAGGTTTAAAAGAAGCTCACCATAGATTAGATATAGCGATAGAAAAATGTTACCGAAAAAAACCGTTTGAGAGTGATGAAGAGAGATTGGAGTATTTGTTTAGATTGTATGAAGAGATGGTGGAGAAGGAGAAGTAAATGAAAGAATTTTTTATAATTTTTGATGAATTAAATAAATA
>WFQD01000210.1 GCA_015487265.1 Sulfurimonas sp.
GTTTTGTTGGAGTTTTTTTATAATTTTCCCAAGAATCACCATTTAAATATATATCCATTACTCTATCTATCATCTCTTTATATGCTTCTTCACCATCTTCTTTATAAACTTTAAAAAATTTTCTCATGATCCCAAAAAGGTCTTCTCTATATATATATTCACCTTTTTGTTCCCCAACATTTTGAAAGGCTCTTAGCACTTCAAATGCAATTTTTACCATCTCTTTATCTGATAATCCTTCATATGGCATATAATCTTGTTTTGAATTATACTCATAAGGAGTGGAGTTTTTTAAATTGATTATAATATTGGAAAATTCTGAGAATCTCATTTGTCATCCTTTCGATGTGTATTGTAGTTTAATAAACTATTTTGAATCAAGATATGTACAACTTTTTTAAACACTACAGCAGCAGTTTTAGAGGCATATATACTCGTTTTAGGTTGCTGAACCAGTACAGCTATAGTATATCTATGTTTAACACCGTTTGTAAAGCCTACAAAAGAACAATTGTATTTTTTCACATATTTTCCGCTCTCAACAACATGTGCAGTTCCGGTTTTACCGCCTATCTCTACACCTTTTATTTTAGTCTTGATTCCAGTTCCCCTTTCTACTGTTTCAATCAAGATTTTTCTCATATCCTGTACTATTTTATCACTAAGTATTTTTCTTGATTCGGAGTAAGATTCCTTAACTACAATATGAGGAATAACAAGTTTACCATTATTATTGAAGAGGTTGTACGCCTTTAAAAGCTGTAATAGATTCACTTTTACTCCATAGCCATAAGAAGCCGTTGCCTTATAGATTGCTTTTGTTAATTGATTAGCATTAGGAATAAAACCGATATTTTCATTAGTAAAATCTGGTATA
Organism: Sulfurimonas sp.; assembly: GCA_015487265.1. Lineage (GTDB taxonomy): Bacteria > Campylobacterota > Campylobacteria > Campylobacterales > Sulfurimonadaceae > Sulfurimonas. The sequence goes on from WFQD01000210.1 coordinate 878, forward strand.
GATTGTTGTGCGAAACAAAACGAAACAAGCCCATTGTAATAATCTTTGCCTGTAAGCTTTTGTGCTATTTGTGCCATACCTATACTAGAAGAGTACACAATAACATTTGCAGCACTGAGATAATCAAACTTATGAGGATCAATAATTGTTCTTCCTTGAAACTGATAATGCCCTTGATGTCCATTAATTAGATCGTATGGAGTAATTAAGTGCTTCTCTAAAGCTAAAGAAAAAACAAACGGTGCCATTACAAATCCGGCCTCATAAGTAAAACTGGCTATAGAGTTCTTTGGAAACTCTTTTATCGTGTTACAGTCTGAACCAGTTAAACTCAGTAACTCTCCTGTGTGAGAATCCATTATTGCAATGCTAATACTTTTAGCTCTTAATTTCTCTTTCATCTCAAGTGTCATGGTTTTTACTTGTTTTTGCAGTGAACTCTCAAGTGTAAGTTGAACCTTTTGTGTAGCAACTAAATTTTCTTTTGCATTTATGCTTGATGCTAATAATAAGAGTATAGTGAAAATGTATTTTTGCATGGCTGTTTTTCCTTTTTTAAATATCAATATCATTGTATCCTAGTGTAACGCCATATTATGTCCATATGGTTTTTTATTAAGGTATGAACATATATTATCAAATAGAATATAGTTTAATTATTGATCAAATTCTAGATATTAAATAAGTATTTTACAAGTATAAAACTATTATAATACTCTGATTAAAGGAGTTTTTATGATAGTCTTATTTTCTCATCAAAAAGGTGGAGTTGGAAAAAGTACCATCGCCATCAACTTTGCATATCAGATTCAAAAGAGATATAAAGACATAGCTATACTTGACCTTGACTCTCAACACTCCGCTATTCTTTTTAATCAGCTTAGAATGAGTGAAAAACTTCCGACAATTAAATGTGTCACTCAAGATGACATAAATTTAGGTGGGTTTTTGAGTCATTATAAAGCTGATAAAACCAACCTTCTTATTATCGATAGTGGTGGATATGATAGTGATATTAACAGAACAGCACTCATTAAAGCAGATATAATAATTACTCCTGTAGGGATTTCCCAAATAGAGATATTTGGACTACAAAAATTTAGAAAGATACTCAAAGATGCAAGTGAAGTATTGGACGTAAAAATAAAAACAAATGTTCTTCTCAATAATGTTGACAGCAGATCCAAATCAAAGCTCAAAGATTTGAAAGAGTACATTAAAGAAAAACCTAACTACTTTAATCTTTTAAGTACTACATTATACGCAAGAGCGGATTATAAAAATAGCTATGGTGATGGACTCACAGTGAAAGAGTATAACAAAAAAGGTCAGGCGCAAGAAGAGA
>WFQD01000211.1 GCA_015487265.1 Sulfurimonas sp.
ACTTTTTGTGAAGTCAATTTCATATTTGACGATAATAAAAAGTTGAGTCAAATAGCCATCGAAGATAACGGTCGAGGAATGGATATTAATATAATAAAAAATGTTTGGTTGGTGATAGGTACGGAATTTAAAAAAGACATTAACCCGGTTTATTGTAAAAATAATCAAATAAGATTTCCTCTTGGTGAAAAGGGAATCGGTAGACTTGGAGTACACAAAATGGGAAATATTATCAAGTTATACACAAAAACAAATGATTTTCAAGAAGTAGAAGTAGATATTAAATGGAACAAAATAAATGATGCTAAAACTATTTCCGAATTTCCTGTTATAATTGGTCTTAATAAAACTCCAAAATTTTTTAAAGATTCAACAAGCGGAACATTTATAAAAATCACCGATTTAAAAAGCGATTTCAGCAAAAGACAATTACGAGAGATATATAGATCCCTAAATTCTTTAAATAGTCCTTTTGACGATGTCTCTGATTTATTTAAAGTTTCTATAAAAAGTAATACCGATATTTTTGAAGATCTTCCAGATTTTGATGACATCAAGAAAGCTGCTCTGTACTTTGGAAAATGCACAATACAAAATGATAGAATTGTTGAATTTGAATATAAATTCAAACCTTGGGAGACTCTAAAAAGAGTAGAAGGCACTAGGGTAAAGACGGAAAAAGACTTTGATAGCTTTGAGTTAATTCTTTCCAAAAAAAACGGTAGTAAAATTGAACAAATTAACTTGTCAAAATATAAAATTGGTTCTATAGAGTTTGAAATTGCTATATTTGACTTTGATACACAGATATTTAATTACACCTCAGCATTTGCTGAAAAATCATCCGTTAAAAAATACTTATCTGAGAACGGCGGCATAAGAGTGTATCGAGACGGGATTAGAGTATATGATTACGGTGAAAAAGAAAATGACTGGCTTGGTATCGATTTGAAAAGAGTTCATCGAGTTGGTGGAAATATAAGTAACCATATTGTTATCGGCGCAGTCAAGTTAAATCGTGAGCTTAGCATCGATTTAAAAGAAAAAACAAACCGAGAAGGTTTTGTAGAAAATGAAGCTTATTTTGCCTTTGTATCAGCCGTTGAATATGCACTTGATCTTTTTGTAAGAGAAAGAAATATTGACAAAAGTCGACTATCACTTTTGTATAAAAAAGATAAAGTGATGGAACCGGTACTATCTGATTTGGATGAAGTAAAAGAGCTTGTAGAGAAAAAAGTTAAAGAAGAAGATACGAAAACCGAAGTATTAAGATATATTGAAAGGATCAACAAGCAGTATAAAGAGGTTAAAGATGTTTTAGTTAGAAGTGCTAATGCCGGTCTGAATCTCAGTATAGCAATTCATGAAATAGAAAAACTGATTGCTTCATTAATCGGTTCGGTCAAGCGTCAAGACTTCAATAAGATTAAAAATATCTCTGTTCAATTGGAAAAAATAATTCAGGGTTACTCCGTGATGCTGAAAAGTTCATCGATTAAGAAACAAAAATTAGGTGATATTGTTCAAACCGCATTAAACAACTATGAGTTTAGATTTGAAGATCACAATATAAAGATCATATCGAATTATAATGAGCTTGAAGCATATTTAGCTAGAAGCGAAGCGATATCAATGCTTACAAATTTATTGGATAATTCAATTTTTTGGTTGTCTTACAGTAGAACGGAAAATCGACACATATCCGTATTCATTACGAATCAAATAAAGGGCTATCACTCAATCGTAGTTTCAGACAACGGACCCGGCTTTAAGATACCACCTGAAGATGCTGTAAAACCGTTTATATCCGCAAAGCCTCATAGTATAGGTTCAGGGCTTGGACTTCATATCGCTGATGAAATGATTAAGGCAATGAAAGGTAAACTATTATTTTTATCAAAGTATGATTTAGATTTACCCAATGAAGTCATAGAACTAAATATCACAAGTGCTATCATTGCACTATGTTTTCCAATTAAAAAGTAAGGTGAGACAATGTTGTCTAAATTTATCGATAGTGTTTTAATAATAGATGATCAAGAAGAGGAAGTATCCGGTTTAATAGAACTTTTCGAAAAAAACGATATATGGGTAAAGTATATAAATCCACCTAGTGACAGGAAAGAAATACAAGAACGTTTCAAACAACCTATCCGTAATAGAAAACTTATTTTTCTCGACTTAAAACTTGATGATACAAAAACTACAAAAGACAATATTTCAACACTCATTCGTCCTTTACTAGCATCACTTATAGGAAAGAATTTTGGCTCTTACGGGATAGTCATGTGGACCAGAAATGAAGATCATATAAATGAATTCAAAGAAAAAATAATTTTAGATAAAGCTAAATATACCCTACCTTTATTTGTAATAGGTTTGGATAAACAAAAATATCTTCAGAACGATTTTAATGACTTGTTTGATGACTTAAAAAGTAAGCTTCAACAAAATGTCGCTGCTAATTTTTTAATAAAATGGAGCACATTGATTGAATATGCAAAAAATAGCATACTGCAAGACATCTTTCACTTGGCAGAAGACTATAATTCACAAAATAACAATTTACAGTATATACTTTATCATATGGCAAAAAACCATTTCGGACTTGGAGACGATTTTATTGATGATAATTCCATTTTAGCTAAAGAAGCTTTTAGTGCCTTCAGCGGTTTGTTTCAGTATCATCTTCAACTTGTAAATTTACCGGAAAGTTGTAAGTTGTTTTCAAGTCCTAATGAAATAAAATATATATTTATCAAAGAAGGGTATCAATATGAAAAAAAAGGGAATGAATATATTGTTAATGGCAATCCAATAGAGAAAAAAGATTTAAATCGCAAAATGATTGATCAAGAAATCGGTTTGTTATTTGCAAAACTTAATTCGAAATTATTATTAGATTTTAATCCTTTTGGGTTAAAGCCGGGAAATATTTATATTGATGCGGGCTTATGTTATGTCTCAAAAGAGATTACCAGTGACGATATTCCTATTGTTATTGAATTATCACCCCCTTGTGACTATGCAAATACATCAAAAAAGAGAGGGTTGCCTAAGTTTGTCAGCGGTTTCATTTCAAAATACGACCAAGGAAGATTGAAAAAATTGAACAGCGATGCTTTATATACGGAAGCATATCCACTATATATTGAAAATTTACCTATTATGGGTGATGGCATATATATGCTAACTTTTGACTTTAGATATATAAATAACATTCATGAAAAAGAGTTGCAAATTAAAAATTACAAGTATCTATTTCGAGTAAAAGACAATCTTTTCGCAGATATCTTGCAAAAAATGTCTTCCTATACAGCACGGCTAGGGCTATCTATTATTCGATAGCTTGTTTAATCATCTTCGCCTGCTTCTTAATATAAGCCGGAGGCAAAGCATTACCGATCATTAACGCGATTTTTTCTCGTGCAATGTCGGTAGGAAACCTATAGTTTTTCGGAAAAGTTTGCAAAAGAGCCGCTTCACGGAGTGTGATAGCTCTATCTTCTTTCGGATGCAAGAAACGACCTTTTGAAGGATTGATACAGCCACCCGTTATAGTCGGTGCAACATCATCCCACTTCATACGACCGTAAACATCGCGAAAGCCGTTAGGGTATTTTAAATGACATGGAAGCCAATGCTCTTTAGGTAAATCTTTTCTACTGCCTCCGTCTTTTGGAATAAGTGAAATCATTTTGTTGATTTTTTCGGTTCTCTTAACAGGATAATCATGTAGCGGATCATTCCCCGTTCCCGGTGTATGTAAATCGTTAATAGTCTTTTTTACCGTCGTTTTACTTTTACTTTTTGAAGCAAAAGGGATTTTTTGCCCACGACCACTCATCAAAATCATCCGTTTTCGTCTCTGTGGTA
>WFQD01000212.1 GCA_015487265.1 Sulfurimonas sp.
ACATAATAGGGTGTTCTTTTTTATAAAAGTTAACTATGCAAAAAACATTCAATGATAAACTGATAAAAAACTCAGCTGTAGTCGCTATATCCAATGCAATCTCACTCTTGCAAAGAAAGGTTTTAAACTTTTTGATTGCATTTGCATATATCGATCTTAAAGAAAAAGAGAGTTTTACAATAGAGTTAAAATACCTCAAAGCGATAGTTGGCTTTAACTCTAAAAATCTCTCCTATTTAAAAGAAGCCCTCAAAGGACTTTTAGCAACTGTCGTTGAGTTTAATCTTTTGTGAAAAGATAAAGATGCTTGGAGTGCAACGACACTTCTTGCCTCTGTTGAATTTGCTCAGTGAAAATGCACCTACTCCTTTTCACCAGTGCTGAGAAAAAAACTGCATGAACCAAATATCTATGCAAAAATTAAACTCTCCACGATGAAACTTTTTTCCTCCAAATACTCCCTCTGTCTTTATGAAATATTTGTCGATTACCAAAACATCTGACAAACTCCCATCATCCCCCTTGATGACTTTAAAAAGCTTATGGGAGTAGATAAAGAGAAGTATAAAGAGTTTAAAAGATTCTCTGCTCGTGTTATAAAACCTGCTGTCAAGGAGTTGATCTCCATTGGTGGCTATGATGTGCAAGTTGTTTATACAAAAGAAAATAAAAAAGTCACTGCTTTGAAATTTCAATTTAAAGAACTAAAATGTGAAAAGAAACCCATGCAGGATATGAAGCTTTTTCACAATATTGATTTGCAACAAAAACTTGTTCAGGAGTTTTGATTATCGCTCAGACAGGCGAAAAAGACGATAAAAACTTATCCGATCCCTTATATTAATGAGAGTTTGGCAATTATTAAACATAAGCTCCACCAAAAACTTATCAAAAATATACCTGCTTATACTTTAACCGTACTAAAAAATGACTTTCATCCCACTCTCTGAAATCAGCAAAAAGAGCCCGTACTATCAGGTGCTCAAAGAGGCTGAGCAAAAACAAGAGAGACTAAACAAAATAGACTGGAAGATTCTCAAGGTTCAACTAGTGGGGATATACCTCGTAGTACAGGTGGTTGTACTATACTACAAACTCAAAAAAAAGCTCTTAAACATTTTTATACGCTCTGAAAAAAAGAGCAAAAAAGATATATCAAAGAGTTTCAAAGAGAAAAAATAACAAGTGATGTCTTGCATACTATTTTTAAAAAAGAGGGGATTGAAGGGGTGCTTATGCAGGCTATGTTTGTTGCATGGCTTGAAAAAAAAGAGGACAAAGCCTCTTAGTGTTAGTAGTTCATAATGTAAAGTTCACTGACGACTTTTCTTCTTTCTTTTGAAGAACCTCCAAGCGTATAGGTAATCTCCTTAGAAGATATAATTTTAAACTCTTTGTATAACTCTCTAATTTCTGGACAATCATTGTATGAAAGTAGGAATTTTCATTTGATACTTTTGAGTGTATCTCTTAGAAGTATATGTTTGGATTTTTGGAATCATCAAGCGTAATAGTTTTCATAGGAATAATAGGGCGGATCAAGATAGAAAAATGCATCTGTGTTGTCATATTTTTGGATAAGCTTCTCAAAACTCATATTCTCAATGGTTACAAATCTAAACCTTTGTGCCCATTTGGTAAAACTTTTCCATAAATTTTTTGGTTTTCTTCAAGATTTGGAACTCATTGCAAAATGCTTACCTTTGCTTCAAAAGCTTTGTGAAATGAGATAGTAAAAATATGCGGCTTTTTCTATATCATTTCTTGGGGTAAATTTTTGCAACTTTATGTTGTTAAAGAGAACACGACTGACAAATAATTGGTTAAGATAATAAGAGAGCGTTTGTGGATGCTCTTTTATTACCTTGTATAGATTAATGAGATCATTGTTGATATCGTTAACCGTTTCAAGTTTTGATGGTTCTTTGGCGAAAAAGACAGAGAGTCATCATCCAAATACTTCTATATAATGTTTGTGCTCAGGAAAAAGAGAAATAATCTCATATTTGAGCTTACTTTTACCACCAACCCAGCCGATTGGGCTTTTTAAGGGTGTGGATTTTTTTGCGGCTACTTTATTCATATTTTTTATGGTTAAGAGATAAAGTAGCTACATTATAATGAGAAATTTTTATTTGTCAAATAAAAAATTGACTTTTAGGCACTTTTTATACCCTGCTTGGAATCCATGAATTTTTTTACTCTTTTTTTTCTTGTAGATTTGATAGTTTTTTGTTGTCGTAGATTCTTTTCTATTTTCAGATGCTCTAAAGCATCATGCTCTATTTGTGCAAGTATTTTGGCATCCTCTATATCTCCAATCAGCGTTTGTTTTGCCAAGCCTAATAAATATATCTCTTTTAAAGTGGCACTAAGACTTTTGTTATTTGTTTCAGCATGTATATTTATTAACTGGTTATATTGGTCAGGCGATAAGGAGATAGCGACTCTAGTTGATTTATCGATATGCTCAGTAATCATAAATTTAAATGTATGTTTTGCAGTTGCCATTAGTGTGATTGTAATGGTTCCACTGTATGCACTTGTTTTTTCATTAAGTATTTCACATAATTGTTTGATATCACTACTAAATAGCGGCACATTAAAAAAAGTTTTACGCAGAAAAGCTACATCCTCTTCTTTAATATTTCCAGCCTGTGCCGAAAAGCGATAAGTTTTTACATTGTGTTTATCTTTAGAAATTTGTTCAACATCATAAGAAATTGTAAAACCTTGTCTCTTATTGTCAATTAATACATACATTTATACACCTTCATAAATAAAAGACTATCATAGTCAATATGAATTAAAACTTAAATGTAATCAAATTGAGTCATTTAAGCAAAATATAAAAAATATTATACTACATTAACATAAAATAAATTGACTCATTTTAGGTCAATTTAAGTATATTTTAAAGGAGAAAGTTATGTCTGGAGATATTGTGTCAAGTGAGGAAAAAATTATAATTGAGTTGTTGTACAAACGCTTTAGGTGTGTTTTATTATCCCGGTCAGAATGCAGTCTGGCTATAAGTCGTTCTGTAAGTTCACTAGACAGGGATAGAAAAAATGGGGTTGGCATACCATATATACAAGAGAGTAGAGCAAATATTTATTACTCTATTGTTGATATTGCCAAGTTTATATCAACTAAAAAGATAAAAACATTCTCTATAAATGATTTATGAGATTAGTATAGATATTGAGTTTGTTTTTGCCCCATATAGGCACTATTCATAGAGAGTTTTGAAACACAAAAGTGTTTAAAACTTTAAATTAGGAAGGAATCACAAATGAAAAGAGTAATAAATATCGTAGTTGCACTATTGATAAGTGCTAATCTTCAAGCGGATGAACCATTAAGTCGTCAAACAAATCTTGGAAGTAAGACAGCTCTTTTGGTGTTTTTTGATGTCTCTGGATTGAATAATTATAATAGTAATACTGCCTTAGCAAAGCAGAACCTAGCAAAGTACGATCAAATTGTTACGAAGAAAAATCTTCAAAAAGCAAGAGTTTCATCTATTGCATACTATACATTTGATGAGCAGATAAAGCCTATTGGAAAAATAGAGTCCACAAAGGCTGGAAGACTCTACCGTGAATCAACAAAGATGATGCACGATGTTGTATCGGAGCTTAAAGAGGATAAAAGTAACAGGGGTAAAGATGTGATTAGCACTTTTTATTTTATAAACAGTGTTGTACAACAATCTTATAAAAACGAAGATGTGACTGTACTGCTCTTTTCTAATCTAAGAGACAGTATGTCAACAAAGCAACAGAGACAAATGATGCAACCCATAGTTTTAGATGAACATATACATCTTTATATCTATGCTGCATCAGGACTCAATGCTATAGCAGGTGTTACAACTTTGCAACAGATGCGAGCAGAATCGAGTATCGTGAAGTTTTACAGCCATCTTCTATCTACTTCAAAAGTAGCAATAAAAACAATTTATTAGGAGGAATATCATGAATGAAAATATAAATATACAAGCTATTCAAAATATGTATAGTGTCGCTATTTATGCAAAAGATGTGACACTTAGACGCATAGAACGAATAGTAGCTATGGTGCAACAAGAGAATTCGATGCTTATTGAGCTTTTTTCAGAGAAGTTTTTTCAAGAACTCCAAAGACAATATGAATTGAAAAAAAGATTTTATGGCATCTATGCTACAGATATTCACAAAGCGCAAAAAGCATTTGAAGCAAAAACAGCAGTACTGGATAGCAAAATAGATGCTAAAGGACAGGAGTATAAGGATCTTTTAGATGCCGCAAATAGTGCTTTCTCTCTTTTATTGGCAACACTTGATATAAAAATCGAAGAGATTGGCAGAAAACTTCAAGGAGGAGATGATGAGAAGAGTTATTAAATATATCGCAATTGTGTTGAGTTTGCTTATGCAATTAGAGGCAAAAGATATGTTGCTTGTAGATACAAGTGGTAGTGTAGAATCAAATGCGCAAGAAGTAAAAGATATGGTGCATAAATATCTAAGAACCAATAAAAATGTTTTGGCATTTGCATCGAAACCATATTTTGTAAAAGATGAAGATGATTTGGTTTTTGGTGGAGGTACTGCACTTAGTTTGGCTTTTGCAAAGGTTGAAAGCTTGGGGGTGGATTTTTTAATAGTTGTTACAGATGGTATTGCTGATAATTCCGCAAAAGCAGTAGCCATGGCTAAGAAGCTCAAAAACAGTGGTGTTACGATATGTGGAGTGTATGTTAGTGAGAGTTTGGAAATTCCTGAAGAGTTTTCAAAGATTGCAGATAAAACCTTTGCTGTCAATCAGTTTAATAAAGCTGTAAAACATTGTACAGATATTAGAGAAGATTTGATGGGTAGGGAAGCCACGCATAAAACAGTGGATGCCGACAAATATCTATTTTAAAGGGGAGTGTTATGAAAACTTATATTTTATGGATTACAGGAGTCGTTTTTGTTTTGGTTGTGATACTAGCTGTCTCAACTGAAGCATTTAATGTCTTGTCAGATCTCTCATCGGTGATGTTTTTTATGTTCGCCCTAGTGAATATCATTATTATTGGGACAATTATAGCGGTTGAGATTGCAAAAAATCTTAAACTCGAAATCGTACAAAAAGAGTTGGATGCTCTTGAGCAAGAGAGATACTATATTGAGAACAATGATGAGTTGAGTATTCTCTTTAGCAAAGAGGCAATAGAACTGCAACAAACCTTGCACGCAGTGCAAAAAAAGATAGCTATATTACAGGAGTCACGTTATGAGCACTTATAATAAAATAAAATCGCTTACAAACAGTCTGTTTAAAGAGGAGCTTGAGCTCCAACAAGAGCAAAGAGAGCATCATGCGAATTCTCGCCAAAATGATTTGGAGTATGAAAAAAAGTCTTTACACTTGCAAAAGCAAGAGCAGGAGCTTGCGCATAAAAAAATTGAGATATTCAAAGAGGAAGAAAAACTTTTGCTCGATGATATCGCACAGTTGCATGCTCCTGTTCAAATCAATTTTGAGAGTAACGAAGAGTTGGTTGCAAATCGCTATATCTATCTTAAAAATAATATTCCAAGGATGGAAGAAGAGCGAGATGCTTTACGAGCAAAAACGCTTACAAAAACACAAATCATTCTTGCAGAGTTTGCGGCAATGATTTTTTTTATATTTATTTTGACAAGACTAGCTGCTGATAATATGAGCCTACTTGAGAGCTTCGTGATGCTTTCTGTTTTTAGGGAACTTTATGGTGTGTCGAAAATCTCTTTATTTGCGGATATGGTACTACAGGATTACCTTATTGTTTTGGCTATAAGTTTTATTATAGCGGTAAGCTTTAAAAACAGCGAAGCCTTTTTTGATGCAAAATTAAAAACAAAACTGCTGTATGGCTTTGGCATCGGTATTGTAGGGCTTTTTATCTCAAGTATGCTCTTTACATACTAAAGCAGGAGTTTGATATGTTGAGTATGCATCACATCGTATCGGTTGTATCTGCTGAGATGAAAACATTTGGTGTTGGTGCATTTTTGCCAACCATTATTTATGTATGGCTGGCGTATTATATTACAGGCTCAATCGAGAGATTGGGCTTTAAAATATTTTGGTCACTTTATGCCTTACTGCATCTTTACTGGATATTTCAATCCGATATTATTTTATATGACCCCTTTTTCTATTTTGCATGGACGGTTATATTGTTGCAACTTAACTTTCAAAAACAACTTAAACGATGGCTCTCTTTTGTGCAAGAACGAGCCAGAGAAAAAGTGGAGCAGTGTAAGGCACGCAATATCTATTATGACAGTGTTGAGGAGAAAGTAAAAAGAGAAGAAGCGATTGCTCGTGAGCAAGAGATGCAAAACAGGCAGGAGAAACTCTTTTTGGAAAGACTTGACCAAAAACTCAATGGTAAAATGGATTTTTTAGGAGAATAGGATGCAGCTACAACTTGGGCCTGTATATGATCCACTCATCAATAATATCATTATCGGAAACTATAATCTCTTAGATGATATATCGATGGTGATAAAAATTACAGATGCCTATTATGACTGGGTAATGGATATTTTACAAACAACACAAGAAGAGTTAAAGCATCAAGATGAATTGGTAAGCTTATCTTTTAAAATAAATGTGATAGATAAAATTAAAGCGCAGTTCTTTCCACGCTATAGAGATTTTGAGAAAATATTTCAAAAGGGATACTTGTATGAGAATAAAAACTTATCCCATCTCTCTTACTGGCCGACAAATGATGAGCAACAAAAACGTTTACAGCAAAACTATAAGTTTTCGGATGAGTTTTATATAAACCTCGTTAAAAGTAATGCAGCACCTCCAAAACTAAAAAGAGCACTCAATAAAAAAATCCCAGTACTGTTGACACAGCAAGATATGAGAAACCATACTTTTATCGTCTCGCGAACTGATACAGGTAAATCAACTCTCATTTTGGAATTGGCAAAGAATATTATTGATTCTAAAGAGGGTAATTTAATACTTATGGAACCTCATGGCGACCTCTCCATAGATTTGGCAAGACTTTGCAAAAATTCAGATGATTTGATTTTTATTGACCCTTTTTTAAGTTCAAATCATTCTGTTACAGTGAATATTTTTGATATGCAAACCATCTCCCAAGAGAGTATCAGTAAATATAGTGCATTAGTACTTAACACTTTTAAGCAGATTATAGGTAGTGAGTTTTCTGTTACTATGCATTCACTACTCAATCCGGTGATAGCGGTACTGCTTCAAATTCCAAATACTAGCTTTTTTGATTTGCTGCGTTTTCTCAATGATGATGAAAACCACGATCTCTTAGAGTATGCAAAAAACCATGCACTTGTCCCAAGTCATCGCCTCTTTTTTCAAAAACAGTTTTCACAATCGAGATACTCAATTACAAAGTTCTCAATTATCAGTAAACTCAATGTTTTACTTCAAGATAGTATTTTTAGTAATATGCTCACAGGTAGAAGCACCATAAATTTGCAAGAGGCTATGAACACACCTGGAAAAATAATTATTATACGCCTTAATACTATAAAAATGATCGAAACTATTGAACCGATAGGGCGTTTTTTGGTGGCACTTTTTGTCTCATATGCTTTTCAAAGAGAGAATATCCCTATCCATAAAAGAGTTGATACACATCTGATGATTGATGAAGCATCTATGTTTTTAGGTGATAGCATCGAGCTGATACTTGCGCAGGCTAGAAAATTTCATCTATATCTACTGATGGCAGTCCAAAACAATGCTCAGCTTCCAACAACCATCGAAGCCTCTATACTCAGTAATACAGCGATTAAATTTGTAGGGATGAATTCACATAAAAACCATTCAATCATGTCAAAAGAGATAGGTGCTTCTATGGAGCAACTTTTCTCTTTGCAAAAGAGGGGTGAGTTTTTTATCAAAGTAGGTAATCAACAACCAAGAAAATTTCGTGTTTCCGATAGAGTGTTGCATAAAGAGCATTATACATCACAAGAGCTATTGGCTCAAATGATGCAAAAACAACTCAAACAATATCACAGAGATATAAATACAGAGGATATCGATTATGCAGATGTGCCGTATATGGATTTGGAGAAGGAAAAACCTTACTCAAAAGATGCAACAAGGCAACTTTTAGAAGATGTGTCAAACAGTGATAACGAATTTTTAGATTATTAGGAAATACCATGGCAACAATTACTACAGCACAGATGAAAATACTTGAGGCTATTAATAGATATACTTTTCTCACTGTACCGCTTATAGATACTCTCAAAATTCATAAAAATAAGGTATCTATATATCGCAGTCTCCAGGGGCTGAAAAATCGCTCTAAACCTCTTATTTATACTCAAAACTTTGGTGTACATCCAACAAAAGGGCAATTACCTTCACTGTTATATTTGTCCATCTATGCAAAAGAGATTTTACTTGAGAATGGATATATGGAAAATCAACTTCATATTCCAACCAATAGAACTTTTGTGAGTAGTGACTATTTTCATCGCATCACAAATATACAGATGCATCTCTATATGGATCTATATTTGCAATCGATAGAAGATGCAGAATTACTCTTTTTGGACTACTATTTCTCCAAGTCAAAAACATCCCAAATACTCTATGCAAGAGCCAAAAATAGAATTGATCTGCAAAACGATAAATATATTATTCCAGACATTGTTACCAAATTTGTCATAGGAGAAAAAGAGTATCTTTATTTAGTTGAGATACATAACGGTACCAATGCGAATAAAGCTTTTTATCAGTGTTTGCAACACATAAAAGCAATTGATCTTGGCACTCCAAAAAAGAAGTATAATCACCCCACAAACAATAGGGTTATTTTTATATTTGAATATAAGAGCTGTATGGATAGCGTTATGCGTAAAATGGATGGTAATAGAGATTTGCAGAAGTATCGTAATCTTTTTTTGTTCAATACAAAGGAGAATATACAAAAGGACTTCGCAAAACATTGGATGAAGTGTAATGGAGAAGAAGTGTTGTTTTACTAAATAGACTGACAGTGGTTTAGAATATTGAGTTAGGTAATTTTTAAACTTTTATATTTTATTCGCAATGTTTGCAGATTTTTATCGCTTATTTGAAACTTTTCAATTATTTCAAAAGGGATAGATAGCTCTTTGCCCATATAATAAAGAGACTCTCTTTTATGCTTTCCAGCCTTACGAATATTACGAACCAATTCATAATATTTTCATTTTTTCTTGACGATAAAAGCCATATAAACTGTGTTAGATGATAAACTATTTTAGCTATTGTACTTAAAACAGTAGAATTTGCAAATATTTATAAGCAATCAATAGACTGATGTGCTACAATAAAAAATGCAATGTCCGAGGTGTAATTCTAAACATATCGTAAAAAATGGCTTAAAGCAGTTAAAAGAGTGTAAGGTTCAAAAATATAAATGTTGTGACTGCAATAAATATTTTACATTGAAAGAAAAGTTTCATCATCTTAGTGATGCACAAAAGACAGAAGTTTTTACACTCTTAAGCAAAGGATATAAAAAACACCAGATAGCAAAAAAGCTTGGTGTGTATCTTCGAAGTGTTCAACATTTGACAGAAAAAAAGAAGGATTAGAATCCTTCGTCATACACTAGTTGCACATACAGTTCATATGCTCTATGCTCAAAAGCTAGCCATGCAAAATAGTTTTTTAAGTCTTGATCTTTTAAATCGATATTTACCCCAGAAATTTCAAATTCGTATCTTATATCTTCTATTTCATTATAGTGTTTGTCATAAAAAGCATGGGTGTCTTTATAGTATATCAAAGAACTAACGATCCCTGATTCGCATCAGTATGAGACAACATCATTTAAAAATCTTTTTGGGTCTTCGTTATCAAGTGCTTCTTCTATTACTTTGTTGGTAATGGAATCTATATGCAAATCAAGATTTTCTTCTAAAATCTTTTCAAGTCTTTTTCTC
>WFQD01000213.1 GCA_015487265.1 Sulfurimonas sp.
AGATGTGTATAAGAGACAGATTATGTGAATATAGGAAAAGAGGTCTTAGAGATTTTAAAAGAGGAGATTACAGAAGTTGAGTATAAACGCTATATTCAGCATCTAATCTATGATGTTAAAAAATCTACCAACGATTTAGCCATTTATTATGCCCCCAATGCCATTGTCATCAACTGGATTAAAAACAAATACAGCGACAAAATCGCCCATCTTTTTGAAATCAAAAGTGGAACAAAAGTCACTGTGCAAATTGCTCTCAAAAACAGTGTAGATAAACGCAAGACAAAAAAAGTTGTTGAAGTGAAACAGGGAAGTTCCCTTTTAAACCCATCTCACTCCTTTTCTAACTTTATGGTCGGTGGCTCCAACCAATTTGCCTATGCTGCTGTCAAAAGTGTCAGTGAAAATGCAGGCAATGTTTATAATCCACTTTTTATTTATGGTGGGGTAGGGTTAGGAAAAACACACCTCATGCAAGCGGCTGGAAATGTTTACCATAATGAGGGAAAAGTTGTTATTTACACCACTGTTGAGCAATTTTTAAATGACTTTACACGTAGTATTCGTAACAATACCATGGAGCGTTTTCGAGAAAAATATAGAAAATGTGATGTGCTGCTTATAGATGATATTCAATTTTTATCAAATAAAGAGGGGATTCAAGAGGAATTTTTTCATACCTTTGAAGCCCTCAAAGGCGATGGCAAGCAGATTATTTTTACGGCCGATAAACACCCGAAAAAAATAGGCGGACTTGAAGAGCGTTTACAGTCACGTTTTGAGTGGGGACTTGTTGCCGATATTCAACCCCCAGAGTTAGAGACAAAAATAGCCATTATCGAGAAAAAGTGCGAAATTAACAAAGTGAAACTCTCTAAAGATATTGTCAATTATATTGCAACGGTAATTGATAGTAATGTTCGTGAAATAGAAGGAATACTTTCTAAACTTCATGCCTATTCACAACTCATGCATATAGATATTGACCTTGAATTTACAAAAAATGTCCTCAAAGACCAAATGCGCGAAAATCGTGAAAATATAGATATGGATATGATTGTTAAAACTGTCGCCAAAGACCTAAACATTAAACCAAGTGAAATAAAAAGTAAAGGAAGAAGTAAAAATCTTGTCTATGCTCGCCGCATTAGCATTTATATTTGCCGTGAACTTACACAAAACACTATGCCCCAACTTGCGCAGTATTTTGGTATGAAAGACCATACTGCTATTTCACATACTATCAAAAAAATCAACACTTTAATTGAAGAAGATGAAGATTTTAGACTCAAAATTGAAGAATTAACGAACAAAATAACGGCTACACCATAATTTTACTCATGAAATCGGTAAAAAAAAGATATAATTATGAAAGTGAATAGACGTGAATGAACTCTTAAAGCTTCATCACGTCTTAAAAAGTCCTGTAGTAGGCATAAAAAGCTATTTTTCACGCTTTCACTCACCCCTACTACTACTTACTAAAATTATATTATATTAGGAAATTTATATGATACTTACAATATCAAAATCTATACTAGAAAATATCCTTATCCATTCAGGACCATTTTTAGAAAAAAAAGATACTTCACAAATAACATCACATGTCTATATAAATGCTTCCAACGGTACTTTAACTCTCAAAGCTACTGATTATGAAATAGGTTTTTTAGTAAGCACTCAAGAAGTAAACATTACCCAAGATGGTGAAATAACTGCGAATGGTAAAAAGTTTTTAGATATTGTTAGAATTTTAAAAGATGGTGATATTAACTTAGAAGTTAAAAATAACATTCTTCATATTCATCAAGCACACTCTAATTTTAAATTGCCTACTTTTGCATCTAATGAATTTCCAGAATTTCCATCTTATGAAGGAAAAGCAAGAATTTCTATAGAATCGCATACACTTATAGAGTCTTTAAAGAAAATAACACCAGCCATAGATACAAATAACCCTAAATTTGAGCTCAATGGTGCCCTAATAGACATTAAAAAAGATTTTATAAACTTTGCATCAACTGACACAAGAAGACTCGCTGTGGTCAATATAAATAACCAAAGTGATAGTGAACTCTCATTAATCATTCCTAAAAAAGCAATTATAGAGATTCAAAAACTTTTCTTTGACAACATAGAGCTTTATTATGATGAAACAAACCTCATTATTCATTCTCAGCAATATACTTTTTTTACAAAACTCATCAATGGTAAATTTCCAGAATATACACGAATTATTCCAAAAGAGATAAAAATGCAACTGCAACTTCCAAAAGCAATTATGATTGACTCATTAAAACAGATTACTACTATCTCTTCAGATGTAAAAATTACTTTTTTTAATCAAACAATTAC
>WFQD01000214.1 GCA_015487265.1 Sulfurimonas sp.
ATTTTTCTCTTCATCTATTAAAACCCTACACTCCCCCGTATATGATCCTATTGTTTGAGTTGGTTTAATACTTTTTAATTTGCTACTCTCTGAATACATATAGTCTTGATGTTCCTCTTTCTTTTTGTCTGCTTTTAAATTGATATATATGCCCAACACAACAACAAATACAGCAAACATTATAAATAAAACTTCCATCATCTATCCTTTGAGATTTTTAATTAAATGCTACCATTTGTATTCTTTGTTTTGGTTAAAAAAGAAATCTAAAATACAAAAATTCTAAGAAAAGTTATCCATCATCTTAATACTATATGAAATAATTACTATTCCCCCAAAGGGTTTTTATGGGATTTGATGGGCTTAAAACTGCAAGAATACGACTACAAGAGATAGAAACAGAACTATCTAAAGTTAAAAAATGGGGTGGTGGTGCATCATACATAGAGTATGCTGATAGAAATGAGCTACTAAAAGAGAAAAAACAAATAACAAATCTTCTAACTTGCACTGAAGACCTTGATAAAACAATCGTAGAGCTTGAAATAAATGCAAGAAATAGTGATAGGAAGGTGCGTATTGTATAACACTTACTTTGATGCAGCAAAAAGAACACTTGTAAACTCAAGATTTGACGGAACTGCAAATGTGCCTTTTGATGTTATAGCGTCAAGTGAAAGAAATGTTGCAAGAGAAAGAGCAAGATGGATAGCTGCTAATAGTTCGCTTATGAAAAATATAGATGGAACTATTGTAAATAATTCAATAGGAAGAGGGCTTATTTTAAATGCCATATCTTCCAATCAAGACTTTAACAAAGAGATAGAAGAATTATGGGCAGAATTTAATGAGGAGTATTTGGATTATTACGGCGAGTTAAACGGTGTTGATTTTCAAAGAACTCTGCTTTATCAAAGAATGGTTGACGGTGGGCTATTTGTAAAGATTGCGAAGCCTATTGACAATAGGTTTCCTTTTTCCTTGCAAATGATAGAAGTTGATAATTTATCAGAAACATATACATACAAAGTATCAAATGGCTATATAGCGGATGGCTTAGTATTTGATAGTAAAGGCAGAGTAAAAGGGTATATGTTTAGGCTATATAAAAATCCTTTTTGGAGTAATAATTATCTATCAAACAATATGATACCAAAAACCGTAAAAAATGATGACAATATTATCTTTTTTAGAAGAAAAGATGGCAGCAGAAGCTCACAAAGAAGAGAGTTTACAGAGTATGCCCCGATAGTAAATGATATGAAACATTTTATGGCTTTCCAAAGTGCCACTACTGAGGCGGCAAGTGCGAGAAGTAAACTTGTATATGCTATTGAAAAAGAGGGGGCTATCGGTAATTTTAATACTGATAGTGACGGTAAAAAAGTGGAGTATTTAAACGGTGTTTATACAAGGTATTTAAATGCCGGTGAGAAATTACATTTAATCGACCCTCAAGCCGCAGGAACAAAGTATGATGAGTTTACCAAAAATACAATAAGACAACTTTCAATAGGTAGAGAAGTAAGCTATGAACTTGCTACAAGGGATGCCTCAAGTGCCAATTTTTCGTCCATAAGAGCATCTATCATACAAGATCATAAATTATTTGATTTTAACCAAATGCACATGATGAACCAATTTTTACATCCTATATATAAAAAATTTGTAAGAGAAATGGCACTTAACGGCAGACTAAAAAGTGTTAAAGCGGATGATTATATCTTAAACGAAAGAGATTATCAAAAAAGACAATGGATAGCACCTGCGAGAAGTTGGGTTGATCCGTATAAAGACTTTAGAGCATTGGAACTTAAATATAAGCTTGGTGTCATGACGCTAAGCGATATTGCAAAGAGTGAAGGTAAAGACATAGCGGACATTATAGCTGAGAGAGTAAAAGAAAAAGAGATGATGAAAAAGGCGGGATTATTACAAGAGGAGGATTTGAAACAATGAGAGGGAAATATGCACTCAAATATTTAACCAATAATATGTTTTGTGTAGAGCCTAAATATCTTGAAATGATGATAAATATCGCACAAGATGGCGGAGAGATAGATGTGCAAGAGGAC
>WFQD01000215.1 GCA_015487265.1 Sulfurimonas sp.
AAATGGGATCACAAGAGAAGTGATAGCTTTTCATGTCGGTTTTGGCGGTTCTTCAGATGCGAATTGGAACCTAGATGAATATGAAGTTCTCATCCGTGATATGCTCACGCAGGATAAATATGACGTAGTACTGACTTTCGGCCCTGATGAAACAGCCTTGCGTGAGGAGATGCAACAGAGATTAAAAGATGAAAAAGTAATCTTTTATCTCTCAAATGAGGGCATTGTCAATTTTGCAAAACTTATAGCGAATTTTAAACTTTTTGTCTCAACTTCCACTGGAACTTATCACCTCGCTTCTTTAGTAGGAACACCGACGATGACCTTTTTTGGAGATTCAAATTTTGCGAGTGCCAAAAGATGGAAAAGTATCGGAGATGCAAAATTACAAAAGCATTATATGTTGCCGCTGGATAAATCTAAAAGAGAAGCAATGTTTCAAAGCGTGCGAAAAGAACTACTTTCTCTTTAGTGCTTCATTGAGTTCATAGAGTTTAAGATATTTATAGAAGTTTGTCACCATGTGGCTGTAGGCGATTAAAAGTCCGACATAGCCGTCACGAAAGCCTTGTTTGAAAAAGTATGTTTTAATGAAGGAAAAAGCACCATTAAAGAAGGCTTTGCTTGGGGAAGAACTTTTTTTGCCGGCATTGTTTTGTGCAAAAAGGGTGGAATAGGTATTGGCTTTGGCTACAAACTGCTCGATGCTTTGGTAACTGTAGTGCTCCATATTTCCAGGTAAAACCTCTGTTTTAAGCCCGTCAGTGATGATGTCTTCATGGACATCGTTGTCATTGTATTTTGTTATGCTTTTGTTGTAAAGTCTTTTAATTTTTTGGTTGTTCCAACCGCAATGTTTGACTTCTCTCTCCTTGTAAAAAGCTCTAAAATTTAAAATGTAAACCGTCTTTTTATTGAGCTGTTTTGTTTGCAGTGTCTCACGCAGTGTATCATCAACCACTTCATCGCTGTCCACAATCAAGATCCAATCATTTTTAGCATAAGAAGCCGCCTTGTTCTTTGTCCAGCCAAAACCTCTAAACTCACCTTCAATCAAGTTGACATTAGAAAACTCTTTGGCAATATCCATCGTCACATCACTTGAACCGTTATCATAGACAACAACATCTGTAAACTCACACAGGGCTTCAAGCGTTTTTCTGATGGTGGCTTCGTTGTTCTTTGCTAGAACGACGGCGGAGATATTACCAATCAATTTCTTTTCCTTTGAGTCTCTTTTTAAAGTTTTTTATCTTTTTGTTTTGAAGGGAGTAATGCAGTGTTTTATCTACAAAACTTTCATCTAAAGCAGCATTTTTTGTATATTCTGTTGCAATGGTTTTGAGGGCCTCTTCACTTGCCCAGAGTTTAGAGAAGTTTTTTGCTCTGTCATCTCTGCTGAGTTTGTGAAAATGCATGCGATTGACATCAACTATTTTAAAAATATAACCATTGTCACTCTTTTTTACAAGAATGTTTCCCGGAGAGTAATCATCATGAAAAATACCGGCATCATGCAGTTTGAGTGTAAAGTTTGCGAAAGCTTTAAAAATAATCTCTCGATCGGGAAAAGTCGTATCTAAAAGGGGTTCTCGTATGGTGAAATCGTAGGTGAAGTTTTCACTGATAAAGTAACTTTCATCAATAAGTCCGGCTTTAAAAAATTCGATGTATGCTATTGGCTTTGGCGTAAAGTCACCTAGTTTTAAAGAGTACTCATAAGATTTTTTTGCTTTAGAATCACGAAAAAAGGTGTATGCGATTTTATTGATGAAATTAGGAACTTTAAAAGCTTTCACTACCGTCGAGAACTCTTTAAAGGGTATAACTTTTAATTCATTTCTTGCTTTGTGAATAGTATCTTTGTTTTTGCTAAAATAGTCTCTGATATTTTTTACAAAATCATCTAATTTTGTTCTATATTCTGGACTTATTCGGTATTTCATAGAGTTCTCATAATTTATTTTGTATAATAAACATTATACTAAAAAAGGTGTTATTTTGAAGTTAAACTTTAGAAGGGGCAGTGCATTTGCATCTGATTATGCAAGAAAATATTTGAGAGATGTGCACCCTGAAGATATAAAAAAGATTACAGTTATCCGCCATGCGGCTATTGGTGACTTTATGAATATACGCCCTTTTCTTATTGAACTGCGTGCTTTTTTTCCAAATGCAAAAATAACACTGAGTGTTGTCAGTCACTATATGTATGGAATACCTGAAGATTTGATCGATGAAGTCCATGTTATGAGTAGATACTCATCCAAGAGTAAAGATAAAAAAAGCGGACTCTTAAAAAGAATACAAGAGACGAAATCTCTTCCTCCTCAGGACATTATTTTTGATTTGACAGATAGCACTTTAACACTTTTATTGATTTTTTTCTCAAAGGCCAAGTTGAAAATCGGGTATCCATATAGAGGGCTAAGAAGAGTGTTTTACGATATAGCCACATTAAGAAGTGATTTTGTTGTAGAAGCCCAGTCTGTATTGCATATGCTCAATATTCTAGGGGCTAAGACTGCATACCCTTTACGGTATGGATATGAAAAATTTTATCCTAAAGATAATGTGCAAAACCGTATAGT
>WFQD01000216.1 GCA_015487265.1 Sulfurimonas sp.
GTGTATGCGGGAAATATCGCAAGTAATAATGTTTATCTTAAAACTGATACTCTTTCAGTTTTAACAGACCTCACACTTGGTGAAAATGGAAATATGTCCGTTCAAACAAATCCAGCAAATCAAACTAACGAAGTCAATGTTACAATTAATGGAAAATTTGACATTAAAAAGAATTCTCAAGTTTGTTTAGCTGCAGGGGATTATTATTTTAATGATTTAAGTATAGGGGATGATGTTCATATTGACCCCATTGGTTCAGGAACTGTAAGAATCTTTGTAAATAACAACTTTACTGATAACACTACAGCAGGACATGGATTTTATATCAATAAGGGGGGTGACCCTTCTAAAATGTTAGTCTATACAAAAAATGACTTAACAATTAATGATAATGTAGCAATCTCTGGACTTGTTATCTCTGATGGAAACATTAAAATCGGAGCTTCAAATGCAGCATCAAGCACTGTTAAAGGTGCAACTATATCAAAAAATTTAAATATGGTAGCAAATGCTCATATAACCTATGATCGCTATGTCAATAACTTAGACAGTAACAGTTCAAACTTAACATGTAATACACCAACATCTAAAACTCTCACGTATTCAAATAGTGGTCGGTGCCAATTTGTATTTACGACACCTGCCTCTTGTCCTTCACCAACTAGTACAGGTGGAGGTTCTTATTCTGCTCCTTATGGTTCGTTTAATATTATTGATGGGGCGACAACTTTGTCAAGTAATGCAGATTCTACAGACTTTGCAAGTACAGACAATGTTTTACATACACAAATCATGAAAAAAGATTTCAATGTTTCACTTGTACATCTCAATTATGATGATTTAACAACACTTGACCCTGCA
Source organism: Sulfurimonas sp. (assembly GCA_015487265.1). GTDB lineage: Bacteria > Campylobacterota > Campylobacteria > Campylobacterales > Sulfurimonadaceae > Sulfurimonas. The sequence goes on from WFQD01000216.1 coordinate 862, forward strand.
TTTGATGGCTATGTTATGGTAGATGTTGCTGATGCAAAATACATTACGAAAGAAAATGCTTTCTCTTGCATAAATGCTGAACAGATCGTTGATTTGGGACTCTTTTACTCATTTAATGGAACAATTACCCCACATCCTTACAGTATGAATAATGTACTTATAAATAAAATAGCAAAAAATGCCACTTTTAGAATAAAGTACATAGATAGTGCCTCACTCCCTTGTTCACCAGCACCTACAAATAAAGCTGAACTTGAACAATGCTTAACTGCCAATGGATTATCTGATAGTAACTTATCAGTTGTTTGTGCAAGAAATAACTTTGCCATTCGACCCCAAAACTTTACAATTACAAAGAGTGATAATAATTTCACACTCAAAGCAGGGCAAGATTTCAATCTTACTTTTCAAGCCTTAGATTATCTAGGAGCTCAAGCAACTGACTACAATGAATCCCTTCAAAACCAAAGTATTTCTCCCTCTCTTATGTACAACGATGAAAACAACCTTACTTGTGCAACAGGATCAGTAACACTCCCCTCTTCTAGTTTTATAAATGGTGAAATCAATACCAGTTTATCTTATAACGATGTTGGCGATGTAAACCTAACTATAGAAGATACAAATGGAAGTGAATTTGCACTTGTCGATGCAAGCGATACAAGTGATGCTTTAAGATTGATTACACCAGCAAGTGTGATTCTCCATGTTCTCCCTCATCATTTTGGTATCAATGCTGGTTATTATAATTTTAATAATGGAACTTTTACATACCTTTCCAATGATTTAAATATGTCCTCTATACTTGATATAAATATTACAGCACAAACAGAACAAAATACAACAACAACAAATTATAATAGACTCTGTTATGCACAAACGACAAATACAAATATTGCATACCTCATTAATGGCAATACAAGTAGCAGAAAGTTAATTTATAAAGAAGAAAATACAAGCGAGATCAATGCAACAACTCTTTCTTTATCAAATTTAAATGCAAATTACTTTAACACTGACAATAATGGTACAGCAACATTAAGCATAAAGATAAATTCTGAACGTAATATAAGCAATAGTATAAATCCCTTTGTCCTAACTATAACTGATATTAATATAACAGATGCCAATAGCACTCAAGGAACTATTACACTCGATAAAAATGCTACCTTTATCTACGGCAGAACACATGGCACACGACAACGATTTAAAGGAAAGGAAGGAAATGCCACACTTTACTACGAAGCATACTGTAATGCAAGCGATAGTTTTGGAGTAAGTTGCGATAAAACCTTACTTCCAAATGGCAATGCCTCACTCTATTCTGATGACCCAAGATGGTTCAAAAACACCCTCCATTCTCCAACAACTGATGGCAATATCTCACAAGTCACACAAAAAAATGGACTTGGAGTTGTCACCGCTTCAACATTAACACAAACAAATCCAGACCAGACAACACTGAGCTATACACAAACAAATTTTCCATACAATACCACTATGGACATCAACAGCTCTTCATGGCTTATTTATAACAAATACAATCCAAATGCACAAGTGAATGAATTTGAAGTAGAATTTTTACAAGATGGTGCATGGACAGGAGCACATGAGACCAACACAACAACCACTAAAAACGCAGTAACGACAACAAACAGGAGAACAATGTGGTAAGAAAAAAAGCTGCCTTTACCCTCATTGAGCTTATTTTTGCCATTATTGTCATCTCTACCGTTGTTGTCACTTTACCCATGATGAATAATGTCCTCTCTAAGGGTATGGAAAAAAACATCGTCCAAGAGGCTGTTTTTTCTGCAGCTACCATTCTTCAAGAGATAACAACTGCACACTGGGATACCCACTCACTTGAACAAGCATACTCCTTGGCAAAAGTTATTGATATCCAAGGCGATTGTGAAAACAACACTTCTTTACTCAGCTATAGAAAAAGACCGGGGCACATTGCACAACCACTCCATAGAACTTGTTTAGAATCTGCTAGTGCAACAACAGACAATAATGTCACAAATAATCAATCTGTTTTTGTCAATACAGCATCCAACAAAGCCTCAGGCTACAAAACAGACTATAATGCAACTATCACAATTACCCGTCCTGCTCTCTTTAATGGAACCAATAATGCCAACATAAAAAAAATCACGGTGAGTATAAAAGATGGCACATCCACCATTACCTCCCTCAACACCTATACTGCCAATATTGGTGAAATTGACTACTACAAAAAAGGCTACTAAGATGCTCAAACGCAATGCATTTACTATGATTGAACTCATTTTTGTTATCGTGATTATGGGAATTATTGGAAAGTTTGGTGTAGAGTTTTTAGCACAAGCCTACAAAAGTTTTATCTTCTCAAAAATCAACCATGAACTCCATTCCACAAGTGAACAAGCCGTAGAAATCATTGCAAAGCGTCTTGAAAATCGTATTCGAAGCTCTGTCATTGCAAGAACTGCCGCAGGAGCAACACCTGTGCCTATCGCTTCTACTTCAGGAGACAGCTATAAAGTACTTGAGTGGATAGGGGTAGATAATGAAGGCTTTCGAGGAACAACAAAGCCACTTTGGAGCGGAATTATAGATGTAAATCACCCCGATGCCAATAGTTCTGTCTTAGTTTCCCCAGAGACAAATACAAGTGCCGTTTCTGCACTTATTGATACTCTCTCAAATGGCGATGCGTCTATTGCCGATGCTGCTTTATATTTTGTTGGGGCAAACTCTAATGCGCTCACTGATTATGGCTGGGATGGGAATATCACTCGTATAAATGCACAACAAGGAGCCATGCATCCTATCACTTCCAATGGAACAATCAATCAGTTTGTCTCCTCCACAGGCACTGATTTTAGTGGTGTAGATATTTATGAATACTATAAACTTGCTTGGACTGCCTATGCTATTGTTTATGAGTCAGGAACAAATTCAAAAGGCACACTTCGATTGTATTGGGATTATCAACCTTGGCAAGGCGAAAGTTTTACAAATGGAAAAAGTGCCATCCTTATGGAAAATGTAAGCACCTTTCAGTTTATGTCTATAGGTTCTATTATGAAAATCCAAGTCTGTACTAAAAGTGACTTAGTTGAGGAGTACTCTTTATGCAAAGAAAAAACCATATTTTAAGAACTTCTCGCAATGGAATTGCTATGATTATGGCAATTATTGCCATTGTTATCATCTCTACACTCATGGCACTTGCACTTTCTATGACTGCACAAACAACCAAAAGAACAACCGATTTGTATCTGTATGAACAAGCAAGTTTGCTTGCCAAAAGTGCTACAGAGTATGCTCTTTTAAGAATTGCACAAGATGGTGCCTGTTCGCATACGAACGACTTAAATTTTGTGCAAGATAGTATTTATGATATTAATATCTCTATACAGTATATTTACACTGCGACAACACCCTGTTCAGCGATGTACACCACAGTCCAAACCCCTGAACAAAACGGCTCTATTCTCATAGATGTCACTGTAAGTGTCAATGATTCAACAGTCTCAACAGAACCTATTCGTTATTTTAAACGAACTTTACAAAAATTATAATATAATTTTCAAATCAAAAAAAAGTAGTATATATGAATGTAGCAATTATTGGCTTAGGACTCATGGGTGGATCCTTAGCTCTCTCTCTCAAAAAGCAAGATTATGTAAAATCTGTTCTCGGTTATGACAAAAATAAAACACATGAAACGCAGGCAATGGCGTTACATTTAGTCGATGCAGTTGTTTCCTTTGAGGAAATAAAAAAAGCCGATGTCATTTTTCTTGCTATTCCTGTCAATGGTATTATCGCTGTAATGCAAGCATTAGTAGATGTGAGTGAGACCACGACTATTATAGACCTTGGAAGTACCAAAGCAAAAATTGTCGCTTCTATTCCACCTGCTATTCGCAAAAATTTCATAGCAGCCCACCCAATGACAGGCACAGAAAACTTTGGACCATCCGCAGCTATAGAAGGCTTATATGATGAAAAAGTAGTTGTCTTATGTGATTTAGAAGAGAGTGGTGACTACCAACGTAAAATTGCCCGAAAAATTTTTAAATCTTTACATATGAAAAAGTATTTTATGCGTGCTACAGAGCATGACCGTCATGCTGCGTTTATCTCCCATATGCCTCATGCTATCTCCTACTCTCTTGCCAATACCGTCATGAAACAAGAAAACAAAAATGATATTTTAGCTTTGGCAGCGGGTGGTTTTCGTTCTATGAGTCGCTTGGCGAAAAGCTCCCCTTTTATGTGGGAAGACGTCTTTCGTCAAAACAAACAGCATATTTTAGAAGCCATTACACTTTTTGAGCATGAACTTACAAAGTTGAAAAATTCTATAGAAAATGATGCTTGGGAAGAAGTCCATCAGACAATGGCCGATGGCACAAAACTGCATGACATTCTTGATGAATAAAAACTTTTTAAAAGAGTTTTTCGCAGATTAATTCAACATCTTTTTTATTATAAATACCCTCTATGTTTTCAGACTCTTTAATGTGTTTAACAAGTTTATAATCATCTTCTGCAGAAACAATATAGACAGGTGTTTGTATATTGTTAGCTTCCATAAAAGAGAGAAGCTCAGAGCTTATGCCATCAATTAAAAAGAAATCTAAAATAATTTTATAATAGCTCTTCTCTTTGAGTAATGTTTTTGCTTTAGCAATAGAGTTTGTTACAGAAAGATGAAACTTATTTTTCAGTTTATTTGTTAATATGTCCACATATTCAGGACTATCTTCCACAATTAAAATCTTTTGTGCATTTTCATCACTCGCATTAAATATTTCAAATGTGGAAAGTATATCATTGACTGGAAGTGCAATATAAAAACAACTACCCTTATTTATTTCACTCTCAACCCAAATACGACCACCATGTAAATCTTCTATAATGCGTTTTGTAATAACTAAACCAAGCCCTGTTCCTTTAGAATTTTTTTGATAATCATTTTCTACTTGTGTAAATGGTGTAAAAAGTTTAGCAATTTCATCTTTACTTATCCCTATACCTGTATCGCAAATGGAGAGAAGATACTCTTTATTTTTTTCATCAAACACAACATCCACAGTGACACTTCCACCATCTGGAGTAAACTTGATAGCATTTGAAATAATGTTAATGAATACCTGCTTTATAAGCTGGGCATCAATATAAAGTGCTAAAGAGATATGTTGCGGAAATGTAAGGGTAATATTTTTTGCATCAGAGAGTTGAGACATCAACACAGAGACCTCATTTGTAATCTCCAAAAGCGGTTCCATCTTAGGGTGAAACTCTATTTTACCCGCTTCAAGTTTTGCAAAATCTAAAATAGTATTAACAAGATTTAAGAGATTGTTTCCAGCAAGAGAAATTTTTTCTATGAAAGAGCGCATATTTTCTGGAATTTCTGGTCGCACTTGAAGAATTTGCGAAAAACCTATAATGGCATTGAGTGGTGTACGAAGTTCATGACTCATATTTGCTAAGAACATATCTTTTGAACGATTCGCTGTCTCGGCTTTTTCTGCTAATGCCACCAAGGAGTACTCTTTTTCTCTATTTAAAAGTGTTGTTTTTAAAATTTCTAAAAAGACTGTGATAACATCAAAAATAAAACTTTTATACGGTATATCTTTGAGATTAAATGAAATATAGAGCTGTGTCGTATTTAAATTAATAAACTCTACAATGTCATAGCTTTGTGTCGGTTTTTCAAAAGAGACAGTATAATCTAAAATAATCCAAGCAAGGGATTTTTGAAGCGATTCTTTGAGTAAATTATCAACAAAAGTGAGAAGCTTTTGATTGTTATTAAAGGGAATAAACTTTGTTTCATTAATGATTGCATTGTATTTTTGAGTAAAACGAATTCCAGAGTTTACACTTAAAAATGTTAAGGAAGATACTTGTTCATAGGGTTTACCAATATACTCAAAAAGTTGTTTAGATGTTTTTTTAATTTTATCAATTTGCATTTGTTGATGGGTATGTGAGGCATTAAACTCGTGAAGTGCATACAAATTAGCAACTTCCTCATGATAGCTCTGGTGTAAAGTATCTATATTTTCAATATCAAGACTAAAAATTTTCAGTCCAGCAGTCTCTTTTCTCAGTTTTTGAATACTCGCATGAAATGGGCATTCAACAACATTGCGAACTGGTAAATCTATAGTATTACTCAGTTGAGACTTCTCCCACCGAGAGAAGAGTAAATCATTTTTACTTTTGTGTATGGAAAGAATTTCAAAAAGTGTTTCTAAAACAAAAGTTATATTTGTTTGTTGTGATGCTTGGAGCTTATTATTTCTGTAATCCTCTTGCACAACCAGTTCGGCAATATGTAAGAACTTGAGGATAATTTTTAAATCTTTTGCGAGTTGTGTATTGACAGAGGAGATATCTATAATCGTCTCTTTCATAATATTAAAAAGTGATGCTACTGTATAAGTACTCAATTGAAAAGGGAATTCTCTAAAAGAGACAACAATTTTTTCAAATAAATTTGTATCAAAATCATCACAAAAAAGTGCCACAAACATTTGTAAATGGATTTTTTTCAGTAAAGGAACTTGTGCGATATCTATTTGCTGTTGAAAATGTCTGTTTGCTAAAATATAATCATAATATCTATCTACAATCAAAATACTTAATGATTCGATATAACCAGCAACAACACTTCTGGCTTCAAGTGTATCTTCTGTAATCTCAAAATTTTCAACTATATCTTTTAGTACTACCATTACTATGCATCTTTATATTTATCTAACATTTTTTCTAAAAGTGACATATCAATCGGCTTAGACATATAATCATCAAAACCTGAGAGAAGAATTTTTTCTTTATCACCCTGCACTGCAAATGCTGTGACTGCAATAGTAGGTGTTGAAAGTTTTAACTCATTTTTAATCTTATCAATAAGTGCATATCCATCCATCACGGGCATACTAATATCACTCAGTATGAGATCAAAACTTTCATTTTGCAGTATTTCATAGCCTACTTGCCCATTCTCTGCAGCTGTAATTTCTGCTTCTGGGTAAAAAATATGAATCATCTCTTCTAATACCGTAATATTAAAAGGTTCATCTTCTACAATTAAGATTTTCATTGGCACCCCTCAATCAAATTAAGTATATGAGGGATTTCCTCACTATCTGGATACTCCTCTTTGATTTTTAAAAATGCATCAATATTATGAAAAAAGAGATCTAAAAGTTCACTATCAAAATGAGTATTGCGACCATCTTCTAAAATAGCCAAAGTTTTTTCTAAAGGAAAAGCATCTTTATAGACACGTTTTGAAGAGAGTGCATCAAAAACATCTGCAATAGCAACAATTTTTGCATAAATATGAATTTCATCCCCCTGTAATCCTTTCGGGTAGCCTGAACCATCAACTTTTTCATGATGTTGTGAAGCAATAATTTTTCCTGCTTTAATTATAGGGTATTTATCTCCATCTTCAAGCATCAGCCCACCAATGGCAGCATGCTGTTGCATCACCTGAAATTCAGACTCGTCAAGTTTAGCGGGTTTGAGTAAAATAGCATCAGGAATACCAATCTTTCCAATGTCATGCAATGGAGAGGCATAGAGTAGAAGTTCTTCCTCCTCTTTATCCATTCCCCATAACTTGCCAAGTAGTGCAGAGTAACGACTCATGCGTTTGATGTGCATACCTGTTTCTAAATCTCTATATTCACTTGCCTTCCCTAAACGCAAGGAGATTTCATACTCTGTTTCTCGTGCAAAAGCAAGGGCATCTGCAAGATCTTTTGTTTTTTCTTCTACAAGCATATTGAGATTTTGATTGAGGTACTCTAACTCTTTTTGTCCCTTGTATAAGTGTGCTTGATTATAGGTACGAAGCTTTAACTCTTCTGTGTCAATAGGTTTAGATAAAAAATCATTGGCACCCTGCTTGAGGGCTCTATGTTTCTCTTCTGTGTTTGCTGTGACGACTATGACAGGAATTTTTGCTAATTCTTTGTCATTTTTAAGTACTTCAAGTGTTTGTAAACCATCCATTACAGGCATTCTTAAATCTAAAAGGATGACATCGGGGTGTACCGAAGGAATTTTATCAAGAGCATCCTGTCCATTGACAGCTTCAACAATTTTTACATCTACATTATCTAAAAATGCCAAACCTATCAAATCGAGATTAAAGGGTTCATCATCAACGGCAAGTACAGTCACAATATCCATAAGCATACACCTTTTGAACTATTTTGCGACCATTGTACTATAATTCTTGTGAATTACCAATAAAAACTAATGCATATCGTATCGTCTCAGTAACTCTTTGAGTAGCTTTTTATCGATAACTTTTTTCTCTTTGAAGTAGATATTATGTTCTAAAATATCTGTAACAATTTTCACATCTGCATCCTCTTTAAAAGGGAGCAGTTTGATAAGTAATTTTTTCTCATCTTTTATATCAACAGTTTTTTCTCTTTTGAACTTTTCCCAAGGTTTCAAGTAAACTCCCACACCACCTAAAAGAACACCACTCAAAAATATCAAAACAATTTTCCACAGAGCCAAAGCTTGAGTATCATGGACAAGAGTTGTTTTCACAACTTGGCTTGTTTGTGATGGGCTGCGTTGTATTTCCATGGTTTGTTTTGCTTTAGATCCATGCACTTTTATACTAATGGCTTGCGTTTGAATTGTCTCTTTCTTTTTTGTTTGTGGATTATAAAAAGTAAGACTAAACGCAGGCACAACAAAGTCATTATCACCAACAAGGGCTATTTTTTCTCTGAATTCATTTGTATTAATTGTGGGTTTCTCATCAAAAACACTCACATCGGCTATAGAAGGCTTAAAGGGCTCTATATCTTCAAGATTACCATCACCTTTAATGCTTACAGTCACATTCACTGCTTCATTCGAATTAACTTCTTTTTTATCCACTTGTGCTGAAATTGTAAAATTTCCTATATATTTTGCCCCTTCAGGAATGGCTTTTGCATGAATCTTTAAACCATTTGAGTAGTAACTTTTCCAAACTACATCTTGCATAAATGAGCCCCAACTATCTCGTATATTGCTTCTTTTTGCTACGGCTAACTGTGCAGGTGTAATCTCTAAATCCCCTGCATGCTGTGCTGAAACTCTGTATGTAAGTTTTGTAATCATAAAAGTGCCATCATCATACTTACTCTGTTGTGGTTGTCCACTGACCCAAAACCCATTCATTTTTGGGGCAACAAACTTACTATCAAGTGCTCGTGCAGTATGTTTTTGTTTAATGAGCATCTCTATAGTAAAAGGTTCTCCTACAAAAACATCGCTTTTTTTACTCAACAAATCTATCACAAAATCTGCATGCACATCTTTTTTTGCTGGCAAAACCTCTACCTTGATTGGCTCTGTTTTTTCTGTTTTTCCATCAACATGGAAAGAAAAAGATTGAATGGTACACGTTTTAGGAGGCATAAACTGATAGGTAAAAATCTTTGTTCGTGTGTAATTCCCATTAATGACTTCTATGTTGGTTTGTGAAGCGGTAGACATAACATTTGTATCACAAATCGTGTCTATTTGTGGTCTCTCTATAGTTGCGTTTGTGGATTTTATGGAGTAAGTGACTGTCTCACCTATGGTGACTTTGTTAAAATCAACACTTGCTACAACACCTGCATAAACAAATTGTTCTAAAACGAATAAAACTAAAATTATTTTACCAAGGTTTTTCATTTGGATCCTCTTTATATTGCTTTGGTGGATTGAGTCTATACATAAAACTATTTTGCTCTTGGTTCAGTTTTTTGAGCCATTTTTTCTCTTCTGTATTACTCATCTGCATCGGCTGTGCTTCTTTAGCACCTTTTGCTTTTGCATCCTTCTTTTTTTTCTCTTTACTC
>WFQD01000217.1 GCA_015487265.1 Sulfurimonas sp.
TTTTGTCCTACTGTTTGCACTGGTGTTTTCACTTCTTTGACAATCATTTCTTTTTGTACATTTTTTTGGTTTTTAGGTGTACAGTTGATTAAAAAAGCACTTTTATAATTCTTTTTCACCTTCGCAAGCAAAGCTTTAGAATCACTATAACCTCTCTGTGTATAAATTTTATACTCATACAAATTATTGTATTTTTCAATTGCACCTAGAGAAGGATACCGTGTTAAAAAAACTTTTTCATCTTCAAGATGTTTATTTGGATTACTCGATGCCAAGATACAGTAATCTTTTGCATTTAACAATGCTATAACAGAAACAAGCAATAAGAAAGACTTCAAGAGAACACCCTTTTCATAATAATTTCAAATATTATACTCATCTATACCTTAACATTTCTATAATCATGTTACAATTATTTTAAAAAAGTACTTGAGGAGAAAATTTTACCATGAATAAAGACGATTTCAACAGTGGATTACTGGGCTTTTTAGATGCTTCCCCTACCCCTTTTCATGCAACAAAAAATATAAGCATGATGTTTGAAAATGCAGGCTTTGAGAAACTCCATGAAACAGAAAAATGGAATTTAATAGAGAGGCATAAATATTATGTAACACGTAATGATTCAAGCATTATTGCGTTTACCTATCCTAAGCATGAAAAAAACTATGTCATGGTCGGATCTCATACAGATTCTCCAAACCTGAAACTCAAACCAAATACAATTTTAAAAGAGCATGGAGTTGTAAAATTTGGTGTCGAACCCTATGGTGGATTACTCTTAAACCCTTGGTTTGATAGAGATCTCTCTTTAGCAGGGAAAGTCTCTTACCTTGATGCACAACATCAACTCAAAAGTGTACTCATAAATGTAGAAAAATCAATCGCTACTATCCCCTCTTTAGCCATTCACCTCGATGAGAAAGCCAACAAAGAGAGAACAATCAATAAACAGACAGATATTTCCCCTATCATGAGTACAAATGCTGATTTTGATTTTGATGATTTTCTCAAATGGCAACTCGCAAAACTCGATATTTTGGATGTTCAAGAGTTTTATGCCCACGAACTCAGTTTTTATGACACCCAAAAAGCTGCATTTGTTGGCTTACATAATGACTTTATAGTGAGTGCAAGACTCGATAATCTTTTAAGTGCTTATATTGGTATGCTAAGCATTTGTAGTGTAGAAGCCTCTAAACCTATGCTTTTTATAGCCAATGATCATGAGGAAGTTGGGAGTGAAAGTGTTGCTGGAGCGGCAGGAAGTTTTTTAGAAAACACTCTGCATCGTATGTTTGGTGATTATGATGAGTATATGCAGATGATTCGTTCATCTTTGTTTATCAGTGCAGACAATGCCCATGCCATTCATCCAAACTACCCAAGTAAACATGAACCCGAACATGCACCAAAAATAAACGCAGGGGTTGTGATTAAAATCAATGCCAACCAACGCTATGCTTCTTCTTCCTCTACTGTTTCTCGTTTTATGAATATGGCTTCCATTTTAGAAGAAAAAACACAAAATTATGTTGTCAGAAGTGATATGGGATGTGGTTCTACCATTGGCCCTATCACAGCATCACGATTAGGTATTGACACCATTGATGTTGGACTTCCTACATGGGGTATGCACTCTATTCGTGAGACTGCAGGCAGTCACGATGCACACTCACTTTACAAAATTTTAACCGCATTTCAAAACTAATGGCGACAATCACCTCAGAAGAATTAAATCTTCTCATAGAGCAAACCTACAAGGTTGAAGAGGATTTCAATGAGTTAAAATCCTCGTATGCACACCTCCAAGATACCGTTGAAAAAGTTGTCGAATTTTTACCCAATGCCATCTGGATACTCAACGAAGATAACACCGTATTTTTACAAAATTCAAAAGCCCGTGAACTCTGGGAACTGCTCAAACTCTTAGAGTTTCAAAAAGAGGATTATGAACTCAATTTTAATGCAAAATCCTATATCATAAAAAGTTCTTCATACAAAGATAAAATTATGCTCAGTGCTACGGATATTACAGAACAAAAACGCAAAGAAAATCTTGCAACTATGGGACAAATGGCAGCACATTTATCACATGAAATCCGTAACCCCATAGGCTCTATTTCCCTTCTAAGCTCTACACTCAGAAAGCGAGTCATACCAAAAAACATGGCTATTGTCGATGAGATACAACGCTCTGTAAACCGCATAGAGAGGATTATAAAAGCCACCCTGATGTTTTCCAAAGGTGTAGATGCAAAAAAAAGTGATTTTTTATGGAGCGAACTTAAGAAATCTATAGATTTATCTATTGGCTATTATGCCTACTCTAAAGAGATACAATTTATTTTTCCAAAAGATGATTTTAGCATGCGAGCCGATAAAGATTTACTTGATATGCTCTTTTCAAATTTTATCATCAACTCTATCGATGCCATTGAACTCGACGATTTTGAAGAAGGCACTATAGAAATTCAACATAAAATTGACGATGCATTTCATATATTTTATATTTACGACACAGGTATCGCTATCAAAAATAAAGAGGCACTCTTTGAGGCCTTTAAAAGTACCAAAGTCAAAGGCAATGGTTTAGGTCTCATACTCTCTCGCCAAATTGCTCAAGCACATGGAGGTGATGTTCGTTTACTCGACTCTGAGAAGAAATGTTTTGAAATTAAAATCCAAAGATAAATCTTTAACTCTTTGTTGTCTTTTTTACACTAAAATCAGCCATCAAATTAAAGGATTACACGATGAATAAAGTTCTATCAATCATTGTTTCAATGAAAACAATGGCACTGCTGATGCTTATTTTTGCATTTTCCGTTGGTTATGCAACGATTGTCGAAAATGACTTTGGCACTATGACCGCAAAAGCAGAAATTTATAATGCAAGATGGTTTGAAGTCTTACTCGCTCTTTTAGCCATTAACTTGGCTTTAAATATACATAAATATAAAATGTATACACTCAAAAAAGCACCTATCTTTTTATTTCACTTTGGCTTTTTAGTCATTTTGTTTGGTGCTGCAACGACACGCTATTTTGGGTACGAGGGCACAATGCATATTCGCGAGGGAGAGACATCTTCAAGTATAGTGAGTGCAAAGGCCTACCTTATAGTTGATGCGTTTGCTCAAAATCAAAAAGCACATTTTGACACACCTGTTTACCTCTCAAAACGCAGAGAAAATGATGTATCGGCTTCTTTACAAGTTGCTGGTAAAAATGTAACAGTCAAATTAACCAAGTACATTAATGATGCTGTTGAGAGTATGCAAGAAGATGCCAATGGTGTACCAATGGCAAAACTGATGATTACAGGTTCAGGCAAAGGTCGTCCTGTTACTTTAGCCTTAGGCGAGTACTATGATGCAGGGAACTTCATACTTGATTTTGGTTCAGGATATACATTTCGTAAACCTGTCATAAAAATGTATATGCAAGGCGATCAACTTATGATGAATCATGAGATGAAACTCTCATTTTTCAGAATGGCAGACCGTAAAAAAGGTGATTTAACAACAAACAATAAAGAAATTTTTAATCAAAGAGTTCTTTATAGTAGTGATTTAGGTGGCTTTGTTTTACGAGATTTTATGCCAAAAGCAGTGAAAAAAATCATTACAAATCCTGATGCTGGCGGGAAAATGAGAATGAATTCTTCAGGAGTCGATGCTCTGCGTTTTCTCGTAAATGTTGATGGAAAAACGAGTGAAAAACTCGTTTTCTTTCGAAAAGGAACAGTTGGAAAAGCGCAAACTTTCAACATCGACGGGGTAAAAGTCAATGTAGCCTTTGGAGCCAAAGAGCTTCCTCTACCATTTAAAATAAAAGTCCTCGACTTCCAACTTGACCGTTACCCAGGCTCAATGAGCCCTGCTTCATATGCAAGTGAAGTAGAACTTATCGATGAAGCTAATGGAGTTCATATGCCTTTTAGAATCTACATGAACCATATTTTAGATTATCAAAATTATAGATTTTTCCAATCTTCTTATGACCAAGATGAAAAAGGAACTGTTCTTTCTGTCAATCATGACCCAGGAACATTACCATCATACATTGGCTACTTTTTACTAGCACTCGGTATGTACTGGTCACTCTTTAGTAAAAAAGGACGCTTTGCACAACTTTCAAAACGTGCAAAAAAAGCAAGTGCTGACAAACTTCTTCCTGTAGTTGTCGCTATAGGTTTACTCTTTGGTATCTCTCCTGCAAAAGCAGAGAGTTTAGACCCGGCAGTGAAAACGATTTTATCTATAAACAAAGAACATGCTGAAAAATTTGGACATCTTATCATTCAAGATACCAAAGGAAGAATGAAACCTATGGATACCTTAGCAACAGAAATTCTTGCGAAAATACACCGTAGTGCTTCATTACAAGTAGGTGATACATCCTTAACACCTGATCAAGTTATTTTAGGCATGATGATTCGCCCTGACATTTTCAGAGATGTCAAACTTATCCGCACAAAAGACCCACTTATTAACAAAGAGCTTGGTGTTAGAAAAGATGCCAAATATGTCTCTTTTTCTGAGTTCTTTATCGACCCGCAAAATATGGCAGGCTATAAACTCGGAAAGTTAGCAGAAGCTGCTTCAAGAAAAGCACCAAAAGATAGAAATAAACTCGATAAAGCTGTTTTAAAAGTAGATGAAAAAGTCAATGTAGCCTACATGGTATTTACAGGTGACATGATGAAAATGTGGGCAAAACCAAATGATGCAAACAACAAATGGTTTGCAACCATAGAAGCCTTAGAGACTTTCACACCAGATATAAGCATTAAAGTACGTCAAGCTGCTATAGGCTACTTTTCTGCAGTAGAAAAATCAATGGATACTGGAAATTGGAGTGCTAGTGATACAGCCCTGAGTAAAATAGCAGCCTACCAACATGAGTACGGCAGTGCAGTCTACCCACCTGCTGGAAAAATAAAAGCGGAACTCTTTTACAACAAAACAAATGTCTTTGAACTTTTATGGCCGCTCTACTTTTTAATGGGATTTGTTTTACTTATTCTGAGTTTTGCAAAAATTCTCTACCCAAAACTGAAAATGAATTTCATTGCAAAAAGTTCACTTGTGCTTTTAGCTGTTTTCTTTGCGGCACATACCATGGGACTGGCACTCAGATGGTACATTTCAGGACATGCTCCTTGGAGTAATGGTTTTGAGTCTATGACATACATCGCTTGGGCGACTGTTTTGGCTGGATTTATCTTCTCAAAGCACTCTCCTATTACACTCGCAGCCACTTCTATAGTTGCAGGTCTTATACTCTTTGTTGCCCACCTAAGTTGGATGAATCCACAAGTCACAAACCTTGTGCCTGTCCTCAACTCTTACTGGCTCAGTATTCATGTCTCTATGATTACGGCAAGTTATGGTTTCTTAGCATTAGGAGCTTTACTTGGCTTTATTAACCTTTTACTCTATGCTATTAGTACAAAGAAAAATGAAAAGCATATTGCACTCTCTATCAAAGAGTTAAATGCAGTAGCGGAGATGAGTTTTATGATAGGACTCACTATGCTTACTGTTGGAAACTTTCTTGGTGGTGTTTGGGCAAATGAATCATGGGGACGCTACTGGGGTTGGGATCCAAAAGAGACTTGGGCACTTGTGACTATTTTAGTCTATGCTGTGGTTATTCACCTGCGTTTTATTAAAGCAATTTACAGTGAATTTAACTTTGCAGTTATTGCTTTACTCTCATTTACATCCGTACTGATGACATACTTTGGAGTAAACTACTACCTTGCAGGTATGCACTCGTATGCAAAAGGTGATCCGGTACCTATTCCTGATTTTGTTCCTGTAACCTATGCGATTGTGTTTATACTCATCGCCCTTGCGTTTAGAAATAGAAAAATAGTATAGAAGTGCACAGATGGAATTTCAAGGCTTTTCAAAAAAAACATTAGCTTTTTTGAATTCCATCAAAAATAACAACAATAAAGAGTGGTTTGAGGCACATAGAAATGAGTATGAATCACTCATTTTACACCCTTCTCGTGCCTTTGTTGTAGAGATGGGTGAACATCTCCAAGCCCTTGAACCTACCATAAATGCAGAACCAAAAATCAACAAATCTTTGTATAAAATTTACCGTGACACACGACGAATGGGAGCAAATAAGGCACCTATAAAACATCGTATAGGTTTTATTTTCTGGCAAGGCAGTGGCAAACGCATGCAAAGTTCTGCAT
>WFQD01000218.1 GCA_015487265.1 Sulfurimonas sp.
ACCAGCTTTTATATCATGAGCAAATTGCTCTACATCTATTTCTATATTCATCTGTCTTTCCTTGGGTATTTGTTATTTTACCCGATTGACACAGAATTTTGAACGGTCCCTCGTAGTGAGTGGATAACAATTCTATTTTTTCTATCATCAAGGTCTAACTCTTTATTGAACAGTTCATCTAAAATTGGTCTGAGTTTCGTCTCTATCCAATAGCGTTTTTTTAAAAGAACATAATCATTTGCCTTGAGTGATTTGAGTCTCTCTTGTAAAATATTTTTTAACTCATCATCTGAAATATACCCTTTATAAGTTCTAGTGTTTTTAAAATCTTTGAGTGTGATTGTATTCGTGTTGAGATTGATATCTTTTTTCTTGAGTTCAGTAACTGTTCCAATTCTACCACCAGTAGAGAGACTAATTTTTACAAATAACCATAGTTCAAGAGAGACTTCTCTTGTGACTTGAAGTAACTCATTTATCTCTGAGAGTTCCAAATAGTTTTCTCGTCTGTTATCAACCTTGAGTCCATCAAGAGTAACAGTTGGTGAAGTACCTTTGTAAATCTCTTTTTTATTGGCATATTTAAAAATAGTGCCAATTAAAAAGATAAGATGGTTTGTGGTTCTTGGTGAGAACTTCTTTGTAAATGCTGTTTGCATTTTTAAGAGCTGGTCAGAAGAGATGTTTTCAGGAAGGATATGTCCAATATCTTTTTGAATATGGTTGATATATCTGGCTTGTTCTTTTTTAGCCTCTTTGGTTGTACATATCTTATCCTCAAAATACTTTTTCGCTAAATCATCAAAAGTAAGTTTAGACTTTCGTTTAGCAATATGTGGCAAATCCTCACCCAGTTTAATACGAGTTGTAATTTCACTCAGTTTTGCTTTACA
Organism: Sulfurimonas sp.; assembly: GCA_015487265.1. Classification (GTDB taxonomy): domain Bacteria; phylum Campylobacterota; class Campylobacteria; order Campylobacterales; family Sulfurimonadaceae; genus Sulfurimonas. The sequence goes on from WFQD01000218.1 coordinate 894, forward strand.
ATAAGCTTCTGTTATACCATCTGACTTTTTTCCTATAGTTTTTAGTCTCTGTTTGTTGTTAGCATCTGTATATCTGATTAAGAATATTTTATCAACAACTTTATTATTTTTGGATATAATCTCTTTATAAAAGACACCTGCTGTGTTAGTAGGAATACGTTTTAAAAGTGTTTTCATGAGGATGCTCCTTGTGATTCTAGTCCCGCAAAAGTCCAAATGATATGAGTAAATTGGACTTTTCTTGATGAAGTATGAAACAAAAGAAAACCCATAAAACTCCCTAATATAGGGAAATTTAGGAGGTTTGAGACGATTTGATTAAATATGAAAAAGGACGATTATGGAGTGCGAATTTCCGACAGTAAACTCAAATATGGATGAAGTAAAAGAGATTTTTAATGATGTAAAAACTATAGCTGTGCTTGGTTTATCACCTGATGAGAGTAAGGATAGTAATAGAGTAGCAACATATTTACAAAGTGTTGGCTATAAGATAGTGCCTGTTTACCCTAAGGGTGAAACGATTTTAGGAGAAAAAGTTTATAACTCTTTAAAGGAGATTCCATTTCCTGTAGATATGGTAGATATATTTAGAAAACCCAAAGCTTTAGATATGATTGCAGATGCTTGTATTGAGCGAGGGGATGTGAAGGTTTTTTGGGCACAAAAAGGTATAGTCAATAATGAAGCAGCACAAAAAGCAAGAGATGCTGGGGTGAAAGTTGTACAAAATCAATGTACGATGGTAGATCATAAATCTCTATTTAAGGCATAATTTGATACCTTTAAAAAGCATAGAAGAAGCACAAAAACGCATAGAAAAAGTAGTTGTGAAAACACCTTTTTCATTTGCACCGCACTTGAGTGAAATTGCAGAGGCTAAGGTGTGTCTTAAAAAAGAGAACCTTCAAAATACAGGTGCTTTTAAACTGCGTGGTGCTTACAATAAAATTGCAACACTCAGTGAAAAAGAAAGAAATTCTGGTGTTGTTGCGGCAAGTGCTGGGAACCATGCCCAAGGTGTTGCATTTTCTGCTGCGCAGTTTGGTATAAAATCTGTGATAGTTATGCCAGAATCAACCCCGCTTACCAAAGTTAATGGGGTTAAGCATTATGGTGCAGAAGTTATTTTGAGTGGTACTAATTATGATGAGGCCTATGCATATGCTTTAGAGTATGGTAAAAAAAATCAGCTTACATTTGTGCATCCTTTTGAAGATGTAGAAGTGATAGCTGGGCAGGGGACTGTAGCACTTGAAATTCTTGAAGCTTCTACGGACTTAGATGCTGTGATTATTCCTGTGGGTGGGGGTGGACTCATTGCAGGAATGGCAAGTGCTATAAAGGCAAAAAATCCAGATATTGAAGTAATTGGAGTGAGTGCTTTAGGTGCGCCTGCCTTTAAACAATCTTTTGATTTGAAAAAAACTGTGGATTCTACAAATGTACGTACCATTGCAGATGGTATTGCTGTGAGAGACACTTCAGCGATTACACTTTCTCATGCACTTGAAGCTGTTGATAAAGTCATCAGTGTCGATGATGAAGAGATAGCAAGTGCTATTTTGTTTTTACTTGAACGTCAAAAACTGGTTGTTGAAGGAGCTGGTGCTGTGGGTGTCGCAGCACTTTTACACCATAAACTCCCACATTTAAAAAACAAAAAAGTAGCCGTTGTTTTAAGTGGTGGGAACATGGATGTGACACTTCTTTCTGTCATTATAGAAAAAGGTCTTTTAAAATCTGGGCGTAAAATGAAAGTGACCGTTACTCTTGTTGATAAACCTGGATCTTTAAAACGATTTACAGAGATTCTTGAAGAACTTAATGCTAACATTGTCCATATTGCTTATGATAGAACTTCGATTTCTCTTGATTATGGAGATGCAAATGTTACTGTGCATATGGAAACTAAAGGCAAAGAACATCAGGCCGATATATACCGAGTACTCAAAGAAGAAGGGTATGTAAGGGATTAAGTATATGGAAGCCATTAAGACTATAGATATTAAAAAACCGATTATCTTGTTGAAAATTTTAGATAATGATAGATTGTTGGTGATAGATAATGAAACAACGATTCGCTATTTGGGTTTGTCTGAGTATGATTTAAAATCGGGATTTAAAGTAAAAATTACTCATGAAAGATATAAAACCAATATGGTATATTCAAGTAATGATGGACAGTTTTTAGCAACAGCAAGTGCAGATTGCAGAGAGTCAAGGCTTTATAATCTAAAAACAAAAAAAGCGATTGCAAAGGTCGATAGACATCAAGGGGAGGTCTCTTGTGTAGGCATTTCACCAAACGGAAAATATATGTTTTCTGGTGGGGATGATGGAAAAACATTTGCGGTAGATATTAAGACAGGAAAGCTTATTTTTACTCTTCCTGCCCATGTTGATACTATAAATGATATCTCTTTTAGTCCAAATTCAAATTGGGTAGCAACAGCAAGTTACGATAGAAAAATATCTTTATACAACATTGCAACCATGACTCCTAAAAATAAATTAAAAGCACATGCTGCACCTGTTATGAAAATTCTTTTTTTAGGGCATAACAGAATTGCGAGTGCTGATAAAAATGCAAAAGTGATTATTTGGGATATTTATACAGGTAAAGTACTTGAACGTCTCAATGGTGTGCATGATGATGTCACACAAATGACAACCGATAAGGAGAATAAATTTCTATTTTTAGGAACACAGCTTGGGTATATTCTTCTTTATGATTTGAATACTTATGAACTCTTATCTGAAAAATATATCAAATTAAAATCGGCTATTACTGCTTTGGCTTTCAACTCACAAAAAAACGAGTTGCTCATAGGTACAAAGGAAGGTAATTTTCATGTGTATGATATATATGAGGGTGAAAAAGAACTTGCTGAGTTATTAAAACGCAAAGCCTTTGATGAAATTCAAAAAGCAAAAGAGCTCAATCCTGTGTTAGCATATACTAAAATTTTTGATTTAGTAGCAAATATGTGGGAGGTTACACTCAAAAAAGCAAGACAATACTTACAGAAGGGAGATAAAAAAACAGCACTCTCTCTTTTGGAACATTTTAAGCATATTCCTTCTAAAAATAAAATCATACAAAAAGTTTTACAAGAGTATGAAGAGTTTCCAAAATTTGAAGCATTCGCAAGAGAAGGAAAGCTGCCTCTTGCCTATGGATTTACGATTAAATACCCCTCTTATAAAGATTCAAATATTTACAGAGCCTTAGAGAAAAATTGGCAAAAAGCCTTTGTCCAAGCAGAAAAATATGCCTTACAACCCAGAGGTACAGAACAAGCAAAAGCTATTTTAGCCCCTTATAGAGGTATCAGTGAAAAAACAAAGCTAATTCAAGACCTTTTAACACAAGGGGAGGTTTATAAACGCTTTCGTGTTGCTGTAGCACAAAAAGATTTTAAACTCATATTTGAACTTGTCAAGCAACATCCATTTTTAAAAGAGTTCCCAGAGTATACAACGATTATGGATTATGGCGATAACTTATATATAAAATCGCAAGAGTTGATTGCTGCTGGAGATACACTTTCTGCTATTAAAATGCTTCGTATATTGCAAGATTATGATGATTTTAAAACAGAAGTGCAAGAATTGATGCGAGATATTGAGAAAAAACAACAATTCTTTAATGCAATTAAAAATCAAGATATGGTGCAGGCATATAATCTTTTGGCAGTTACTGAAGAGTTGTATGATACAAAAGATGGAAAAAGATTACATGAAGAGTGGCTTGAGGACTTAAATAAAGCGAATGCACAAGCAGTTTTAGGAAATTCAACTGGTGTAGCACTTGCATTAAAAAAATATATGAAAATTGATTCAAAATATAGTGCTATTGGAACTGTCTTTGGTTTATGTTATATGACACAGCTGGAAAATGCCATCAAAGAAAAGCTCGATCAAGCAACAATAGAAAATGGTATTAAAAATTATATGCTCTCTTTTGGTTTGCAAGATCAAATAGAGAATTTGTATCATATATTTAAAAAGCGTTATCCTGAGTCGAAACTTTCCTTAGATAACCTTACTCAAGGCTCTTTAGCTATGTGGCGACCAAAGATGATAGTAAATTCAATCTTAGATTAGATTGACTATCATCAATTAACTTCCTCTTTAACCTCCTTTATAGCTACTTTTTCCTATAATTAGCGAATTTTAAACTTACAAATTATAGAGGAGACTTTTCATGCAGATAAGCGGTGCACAAATGGTTATCGAAGCTTTTATTGCTGAGGGTGTAGACACAGTTTTTGGCTACCCTGGTGGAGCAATTATGAATGTCTATGATGAAATATACAAACAAGATGGCTTCGTACATATACTTAACCGTCATGAGCAAGCTTCTGTTCATGCAGCAGAGGGGTATGCAAAAGCAAGTGGAAAAGTGGGAGTAGCCATGATTACTTCAGGTCCTGGTTTTACAAATGCAGTGACAGGTTTAGCAGATGCTTATATGGACTCTGTTCCTCTTGTTGTTGTCTCTGGGCAAGTTCCTATGAGCCTTATTGGAACTGATGGTTTTCAAGAAATAGATGCGATTGGGATTAGCCGTCCTTGTACAAAACATAACTATTTGGTTACGGATGCTGCAGATTTACCTCGCATACTCAAAGAAGCATTTTATATCGCTCGCAGTGGTCGTCCGGGTCCTGTACATGTGGACATCCCAAAAGATGTGACAGCACAGATTGCAGAATTTGATTATAATGTAGCCTTAGAACTTGAAACATATAAACCGCATACAAAAGGAAATCCTCGTCAGATTAAAAAAGCCATAGAAGCGATAGCAAATGCAAAGCGTCCTCTTTTTTATCTTGGTGGTGGTGTGATTAATGCAAACGCAGCAGAAGTTGTACGAGAGTTTATTCATAAAACAGGTATTCCAACGGTTGAAACATTTATGGCTCGTGGTACACTGGCACATGATGATGATTTACTTGTAGGTATGTTAGGAATGCATGGTTCGTATGCTGCAAATATGGCGATGAGTGAAACAGATTTAGTCATAGGACTTGGGGCAAGATTTGATGACCGTGTAACTGGAAAACTCTCTGAGTTTGCAAAGAATGCAGATGTAATTCATGTCGATATTGACCCTGCATCCATTTCTAAACTTGTGAATGCTGATTACCCAATAGTCGGTGATGTAAAAAATGTCGTGAATGATATGCTTGAACTTGTAGAAAAAATAGATGCTGAGAATTATGAGTCATGGAGAGAAACTATTGCAAACTTTGCAGAGTTACATCCACTTACTTTTCATGAGGATTCAGAGCGAATTAAGCCGCAGTGGGTTGTCAAACGTGTAGGAGAACTTTTAGGTGATAGTGCAAACATTAGTACGGATGTTGGACAACATCAAATGTGGGCAGCTCAATTTTACCCATTTACTCGTGCCCGTCAGTTTATAAGTTCTGGTGGACTTGGGACTATGGGCTTTGGTTTTCCAGCGGCCATAGGTGTAAAAGCTGCTATGCCTGAGAAAACTTCTATAAACTTTACGGGTGATGGTTCTATTTTAATGAATGTTCAAGAGCTAATGACAGCCGTTGAGAAAAAAATCCCTGTCATTAATATTATTTTAAATAACAACTTTTTAGGAATGGTACGTCAATGGCAAACACTTTTTTATGACAAACGCCACTCTGAAACTGACTTGAGTGTACAGCCTGATTTTGTAAAACTCGCAGAAGCTTTTGGTGGAAGAGGGTATAGAGTCAAAACAAAAGAGGAGTTTGATGCAGCACTCAAAGATGCAGTTGAAAAAAATGTAGTGACTTTCATAGAAGTGATTGTTGAGCGTTTTGAAAATGTTATGCCAATGGTTCCAGCAGGTGGAAGTCTATTTAATATGATGTTGTTAGAGAAAAAGGAGAGTAAATAATGAATACTGATAATAATGAAAGAAGAGTAGTCTCTGTAATTGTTATTAACGAAGCAAGTGTACTCTCTCGTATTACAAACCTTTTTTCTGGGCGTGGTTATAACATTAGCTCTTTAACAGTTGCTCCTATTCCTGAGAGTAAATACTCGCGTTTGACGATTGTTACAAAAGGTTCTGTGCGTGTTATTGAGCAAATCACAAAACAACTCCATAAGCTGATTCCTGTTTTACGTGTGTATGAGCATGAAGATATGGTAGAAAAAGAGATGGCAATGGTGAAAATACCTATGAGTGAAAACTTAAGTGATATTAATGCACTTTGCGAAGCTTATAATGGAAAAATTGTCAATGCGGGAGAATCAACAGTTATTGCGATGGTATCGGATGAACCAAGACGGGTTGATAACTTCTTAAATGCTATCAAACGCTACAATCCAAAAGAGATTGTAAGAAGTGGTGCTGTTGCACTAGAGCGATAAGCAGTTATGAAACTAAGTCAAATAGCAACTATTTTACAAACAGAGTTTAATGCAAACGATGTAGAAATATCGGGTATGAATACGCTCAAAGATGCCAATGCAAATGAAGTCTCATTTGTGGCAAATGCAAAGTACATCAAAGATATTAAAGATACAAATGCAGCAGCAGTAATTATTTCTGCTGATTTAGTCAAACACCTTCCAAAAACTTCTGTTGCCTTAGTTGTACCTCACTCTTACATCGCGATGGCACAACTCTCAAAATATTTTGCACCAGTAATAGAAGATGAAACACTTGCAGCTGCGATTGTAGGAGAGGGAACAAAAGTTTCTCCCAAAGCAGAATTAGCAAAAGGTGCTGTGATTGGGAAAAATTGTACCATTTTAGCGCATGTTTATATAGGCACTAATGTCCGCATCGGAGATAATACAGTAATCTACCCAAATGCCACTGTTTATAGAGACTGTGTGATTGGGAATGATTGCATGATTCACGCCAATAGTGTCATCGGTTCTGATGGTTTTGGTTTTGCGACCAACAATCGTGGCGAACATACGAAGATTTACCAAAATGGGAATGTTGTACTTGAAGATGATGTCGAGATTGGAAGCAATACAAGCATAGACCGTGCTGTCTTTGGAAGTACACGAGTCAAAAAAGGTTCTCGTATAGATAATCTTGTGCAAGTTGGACACAACTGTGAAATAGGGGAATACTCTGTCATGGCAGCACAAGTTGGTCTTGCAGGTTCTACAACACTTGGTCGCAATGTAGTCATGGGTGGACAATCTGCTAGTGCAGGGCATTTGAGTGTTGCTCCTTTTACAACCATAGCAGGCAAGGGTGGTATAAGTAATGATATTAAAGAAAGTGGTAAAACTTTTGCAGGATTTCCTTTGATGGAGCATCGTGCATGGTTAAAACTTCAGGTAAAAATTGCTAGACTATTAAAATAATTTATACTAAGGAAAAGTTATGTCACAAACAATTGCTTTACATGGAACAAAAAAAGGTGTTATTTCGGTAACAAAAATAGAAGAGCCCTATGGAAAAGGGAGTGGAACTGTTGCGAGTGTTGGTATCTCTTTAGCAGGAAATGCAGATGCACCAGAATGGAAAGTACACCTTCCTATGGAAAATTTAGACGAAGTTATCAAAGCACTGCAAGCACTGCAATAATTTTTAGAAATTTGTAGAGACTAAAGAGTCTCTACGAACTCTTTAATTCTCTGTATCCCCGTTCGAATTGTCTCAATATCTGTCGCGAAACTAAATCGAAAATACCCCTCACTCCCAAAACCTACACCTGGCACTACTGCAACTTCTTTTTGTGCAAGTAAATCCTGTGCAAACTTGAGCGAATTAGAACTTACTTCTTTGATATTTACAAAAAGGTAAAAGGCACCATCAGGTTTTAAAACACTGAGTCCATCAATCTCATTAAAAAGTTTTACAGCCTCATCTCTGCGTTTTGCAAACTCTTGGCGCATCATCTCTATGGTTTCATCAGCACTTCCATCAAGACCAGCTATCGCTGCATATTGCGTGATAGAGTTGATGTTTGATGTACTCTGTGATTGCAACTTTTTTGTTGCTTTAATTAACTTACTATCATAAGCTGCCATATACCCAAAACGCCATCCTGTCATTGCAACCGATTTACTTAAACCATTGATTGTTACAGTGCGTTTGAACATATCATCACTCACAGCAGCTGCTGATGTGAATTTACCACTATAAATGAGTTTTTCATACATCTCATCACTTGCTACAATAATGCTCGTGCCTTCTAAAACTTTTCCTAGTGCTGTAAGTTCTGCTTTTGAGTAAACAGAACCAGTAGGATTGGAGGGTGTTGTAAGAATGAGCATTTTTGTTTTTGCTGTTATGGCATTTTTAAGTTGCTCAGGAGTGATTTTAAAAGAAGAAGTGTCATCTGTATGAATTTCAACTACTTTTCCTCCACAATATTGGACAAGTTCGGGGTAAGTCACCCAGTAAGGTGCAGGAATGATTACTTCATCACCTGCTTCAATAGTTGCAGAAAAAAGGTTAAAGAGTGAATGCTTAGCTCCGTTGTTTACTATGATTTGATTTGTATTGTAAGTAAGCCCATTGTCACGTTCTAACTTTGTAGCAATAGCTTGTTTGAGTGGTACTATACCATCAACAGCAGTATATTTTGTAAAGCCATTATTGATGGCATCAATCGCTGCATCTTTAATCACTTGCGGTGTGTCAAAGTCAGGTTCACCTGCAGAAAAGCTTAAAATATCTTTTCCTTGGGCTCTCAGTTCTTGAGCAAGTGTTGTAATAGCGATAGTGATAGATTCAGATAGTGTATTAATGCGTTTTGTCAGCATACAATCCCTTTAGGTGAAATAATGGGGTAATTATACTTAATTTTTCATATAGATTAGTTGAGGGCAACCCTAATTCTTCATAGCTGTGATAAAAGCTTCATAAATATGTTCAAGCTCTAAATCTTCTTCTAAGACTTCTTTATTATCAGTCATTAAAACATGTTCTAAAACTGCAACACGTTTTAAAAGGTACTCAAACATTTCTTTGTTAATATCTGGAAGCATATTGTGCATAAATGGGTCTGTACAACGCCCTTTTTCTATAACATGTGCAGGAATTCCAATGGCTGTTGAGCAGTCAGGTACTTCTTTGACAACAACAGAATTTGCACCAATTTTCGCAGTTTCACCGATGACAATATTACCAAGAATTTTTGCTCCAGCACCAAGAACAGCCCCCTTTTTTACAGTAGGGTGGCGTTTGCCAGGACTGAGTGAAACACCACCAAGGGTCACCCCTTGATAAATCAGCACATCATCTTCAATAATAGCTGTTTCACCAATGACAACACCTGTTCCATGGTCTATAAAAACACGCTGTCCAATCACTGCTGCAGGGTGGATGTCAATATGTGTGAGAATTTGTGTAAAGCCCATAATAAAACGCGCAAATCTTTTGAAGTTTGCCTTATAGAGTCTATGTGCTAGGCGGTACCAAGCGATTGCCCAAACACCAGGGTAGTTAAATAAAAAATCTATTTTAGAGTTAAGGGCAGGGTCATTTCTGTAGGCATTTGCAAAATCTTCTCGTATATCACTATATATTCCCAAAGTGTTTTTCCTGTTAGTTTGTAGTTCTTAGATAGCCATTTTGTTGTAAAAAGGTTTCTAGTTGTGCAAGTTTAGCACTTTTTTCTTTTTCTGTACTAAAACTACTGTTTTTAAGGTCTTCTTTAAGTTTTTTTAATATTTCTTTTTTATCATAGCCGAGTGTATCTAAAACATCTAAAATGGTTTTTGATTCGATTTTTGTCCCTATATGATACTCTGTATCTGTAATGGTAATTGTGTATTCATTTGGATGTGTAAAAAGATTATGATTCATGCCTAATGTCTCCTGGTAGGCACCTACATTAAAAAAAGCTAAAAAGTAATCTTCTTCATCTATATTAACATCATGTAAATAGAGTGGCTTCTCAGGGTTAAAGCGAATTTCTCCATCACTATCGCAGGTAATATCCCATAAAGAGGCTGCTCGCAGGGGTGGTGTGTTGAGATGGTGAATAGGCATCACAGGAAAATGTTGCCCTAAACCCCAATAATCTGGAAGACTTTGAAAGATGGAAGCATTAATGAGATAGCGTTCTTGGAGTTCACTTTGGAGTTTTTCAAGTTCATTCGTGGGATTTGCAGATTTGAGATAGAGTGCTTTTTTAATGATATTATGCACTAAAATTTCTGCGTTTGAACGGTCTTGTAAATCAATATAGCCTAAATCAAAAAGAGTAAAAAGAGATTCCATATGGTCAAGTGCATCATGAAGATACTCAATACAGTTTGCATTATTTAAAAGGCGATTGAGTTCGATGAGTTCTGTAATGAGTGGCGGATTTGTTTCTTTAAAATGCAAAAGTTCCTCTTGGTAATCTTGGGAAAAGAGTTCCAAAACAGGTGTAATTAAAACAGTATGTGATGCCACAATAAAACGCCCTGATTCTGTAAAAATATCAGGATGTGCTACATCTTTTGCATCCATAATTTCACCAAGTAAAAAAACAACAGAACTTGAAAACTCATCTATGGAGTAGTTACGCGAGCATGAGGCTTGGTGTTGGTCATACTCGACTGCAAGTCCCCCTCCAATATTGATGCTAGAAAGGGAAACTGCTCCAAGCTTTTTGAGTTCAGCATAGATATTTCCCGCTTCACGCAGCGCTTTTTTTAAAGGGGCAATATCTGCCATTTGTGAGCCAATATGAAAATGAATCATAGTAAATTTGTCTATGAGATTGGCACTTTTTAAGAGTTTTATGGCTTCTATGATTTCAGTAGAAGTGAGCCCAAATTTTGCATCCATACCACCACTTTTTGCCCAGATGCCACTACCTGAGCTATGCAGACGCACTCGAATCCCAATATTGGGTACTTTTAAATTTGATTCTTCTGCAACGGCTATGATAGTCTCAAGCTCATTTAAGCCTTCAATAGTAACTGTAATGTTATGTCCACTTTGCGCTGCAAGAAATGCTAAGGTAAGCATCTCTTTATCTTTAAAACCATTGACCGTGATGTTAGCACCCTCAGGAGTTTTACTCATAGCTAAAATAAGTTCGGCTTTACTTCCTGCTTCTAATCCATACTTATATTTTTGCCCACGTTCTACAATGGCTTCAACAACAGAGGGAAATTGATTGACTTTGAGGGGGAAAACAGCATGAAATGCACCTTTATATTTATTCTCTTTGATTGCTTTTGTAAAGTAGGAGTAGAGGGTGTTTATCTGTTTTTCAATGAGATGTGGAAAACGCAACAAAAGAGGACCTTTTACCTTGTTCGCACGAATACTATTTGTAATCTCAAGGAGTGATGGCATACATTTAAAATTGAGTTTTATTTCACCATTTTCGATGAGAAAATTTTTATTTGACCAAATATCAAGACCAAAGTTTTGCAATTATAATATCCTAAAGATGGAGTTTTTGTCTAAAATAGACATCAACATCAAAATAAATTTCACCATTTCTGTTTTTAAAGGTAAGTCTTTCTCTATTGAGTTCTTTGATGCTTTTTAAGCCCATGATTGCAAGCACAACCTTCATACTTTTGATTAAATTTTTATGGTAATTTCCTATCTCTTTAGCTTCTTTAATTACAAGGTAAGAAGCTCTTCTTTTTTCATCTTGTGTCGCGAGTCCAACTGGGCAAACATGCGATCCAAATCCCGAACACATTCTCGCTCGGATACAACCGCCGCTCATCATAAAACCACGGGCAATCCCCACTGCATCTGCCCCCATAGCCATGGTAATAATGACATCATCAGGTGTCAAAATTTTCCCACTTGCAATGATTTTTACATCTTCACGGACATTGTATTGTTTGAGCATAGTATCAAGTACATAAAGGGCATTTGGTGTAGTGAGACCGACAGATTCCATCAGTTCAAGTGGTGCTGTGGCACTCCCGCCTTCACCACTATCAACCGTAATAAAATCAGGCAGACTTTTGCCTTGTTTTTTTCTCTCTTGTAAAAGAGCTGCCATACCAGCGACTTCGTTTGCATCAGAGATAACGATTTTAAAACCAACGGGTTTTTGAGAGAGTTTTTGGAGTTTTTCAACAAAATCAAGTAACTCCTCTGTCGTATTTGCAAAAGGAAAACGGTTAGGTGAGAAAACATCTTTGCCCTCAGGAACACCTCGGTAGTAGGCGATGTCGGCTGTTACCTTTGAACCTGCAAGTTTTCCACCCGTCTGTTTTGCTCCTTGTGCGATTTTTATCTCGGTCATTTTACAAAAAGACATGACCTTTTGATACTTTTCTTCATCAAAGTTTCCATTTGCATCACGAACACCATAGAGTCCTGAACTCATTTGAAAAATGATGTTGGGCAGACTCTCTGGTACAGTTTTTGGAAAATCGCTTAAAGGTGCTTTCCAATTGACACGAAAAAGCACATGGGATTTTGTATCGTATATGTAAGTATTTTGCGTTTTTTTATTGAGCAAAATATTGCGATACCATTTTAAAGAGACTTTACGGTTAAAGAAAAAATCACCGATTTTAAAGGCAAATTCTGCTAAGGGTGTCGTTTGCACAATTTCAAGGTATTTATCTTCTTTGAGGTTTGGCTTGAGTGTAAAGAGGTGATTAGAAGTAAGAGAACCTTCTCCTGTGTTAATAGTGAGTCCTGAATTTTTCCCAGCAAGAGAAAAGGCACGTACCGCTTCTGGACTTAAAGCACCATCACTCATAGCAGAGCGAATAATAGGAGTCTCAGAGATAAAAGGGTGTTCTCTATTTGCACCAAAAGTAACACTTGTGTCTTCATCGACTTCATCTTGATTGAGTACATTGGAAACATGTTTTAAAATAAAACGCGACCCTGCAAAGGGTTGATTGACGGAAAAAGATTGGTAGTTTGGTTTGTCTTTTGCAGCAGTATAAACCCAATCGACCTTGTCTTTTGATTCATAAAAGGTCTCTTCAGCAAAGTATTGGCGTAAAGGTTCACGAAGTGCTTCAAACACATAACGCATACGACCAATAACAGGATAATTAATTAAGAGAGCATGCTGTCTTTGCACATACCTATCATACACATAGAGTGCTAGGAGAGCCACAACGGCTGCTAAAAGAAAAAACTCTATAAAGTAGATAAAAAAATCCCATATTGCTTGAAGTGTTTGCATCTAAAAATCCTTGAGTGCTATTACCTTTTCTGATTTTGCTTCTAAATTTTTTACCCATATAGTACCATCTTTTAGCTCATTTGAACCAATAACACAGCAAAATTTTGCATTTACTTTATCGGCACCCTTGAGATGGTTCTTTAAGTTCTTGGTTTTAAATTCACAAGTGGCTTTTGCACTTTTTCGTTTTTGATGTGTGAGACTAACTGCCAAATCAAGGGCTTCTTCATCCATCGCCCCAATGTAATAGCCTTCTCTTGATGTTTCAGGCATGACAATCAGTTCCATGAGTCGTTCAATACCCATAGCAAAACCAACAGCAGGTGTTGCTCGTCCATCTAAAAACTCTACAAGTCTATCATAACGTCCCCCACCAGCGATGGCACTTTGACTTCCGATGTCGTCACTTACAAATTCAAAGGCAGTTTTTGAGTAGTAGTCAAGCCCTCGTACGAGATTGGTATCTATCTCAAAGGCGATGTTGTTATCTGTGAGGATTTTTTTGAGTTTTGTAAAATCACTTTCACACTCAGGGCATAAGGCATTGATGAGTTTAGGTGCTTTTGTGTAAAGAGATTGGCATTTTTCATTTTTACAATCAAGCACACGGATAGGGTTTGTTGCTTTACGGCGCTGACAATCTGGACAAATATCGGCTTCAACACTCTCTATAAATGAGACGAGATTGTCACGATATGTTGGCATACAGTTTTGATCGCCTAAAGAGTTAAGTTGGAGTTTGTACCCAATGCCACAAGCTGACAAAATATCGGCAACCATCATAATCATCGTAGCATCTTCATAGACACTCCCAACTCCAAAACTCTCTACTCCAAACTGGTGAAACTCTCGTAATCGTCCTTTTTGCGGGCGTTCATAACGAAACATTGGACCATGATAAAAAAAACGGTGAATACCACCTGCTTTATCGAGCTTTTTTTGTATGAAGGCACGCACAACACCCGCTGTTCCCTCAGGACGCAAGCAGACATCATTTTCACCTTTATCTATAAACTGGTACATCTCTTTACCAACAATATCACTCGATTCACCAACACTGCGTTTAAAAAGAGCTGTCTCTTCTAAAAGGGGTGTTTCTATAAAATGAAAACCATACTTCTGTGCAATCTCTGTTGCAAGGTTTATAAAGTAAGTAAATCTCTCATAATCCTCACTTAAAATGTCGTTCATACCTCGGAGTGACTTAACCATGCTTATCCTTCTTATTTATTATTGTAAGGATACCATTTTCTCTATTAACGCGGTATAAAGTACATCACTGTCTCAAAAATTCCTTCCATATAATGTCTGAGATAGATGTCATAATTACTCTCGATGGCTAAAACTTTTTGCGGTATCTTGTACCAATCTTCTGCTTTATGGTAAATACAAATCGCTAAAATGGGTTTATAAGTTTGTATCGTGTTTTTTGCTCCTTCTATGGCATCTTGTTCTGCACCTTCTATATCTAACTTGATATAATCTACTTTTTCTTTGACAAGATTATCGATAGTCTCTACTGCTACACTTTGGGTGCCTTTTGGGTAGAGTGAGGAGAAGGATTTTTCTTTATTAAAATAGAGTGTCTCTTTTTTGTTGGCAATGCCATAGGGTAAAAATGCTATGTTTTTAAGGTGTCCTAGTTCTCGTTTTGCGATGCGGAGATTTTCGCTGATGGGTTCTATGAGCCATATCTTTTTAAAGTCTGGAAAGTTTTTGATGACCTCGCTTGCAGTATCGCCCACATAGCCACCACCATCGACAAAGGCAATGTTTTTAATGGGAAGGATTAACTCTTTATCGAAGTATTGCCCTGCATGGTCGTTTGTAAAGCCTTGCATAAAACTATAATCATAAGAGATTTTGAAATTGATGATTTTTCTGAAAATTTCTTTTGATTTTGTATCTTTGAGTAGGTGAAAAGTCTCTTCATAACGAGGAAAATTATTTTGAAAATCCTCTGCAAAATCTTCCATAAAAGGGGAGGGGAGAAGAGGAAGGCTGGAGTATTTTAAAAGGGCTAAATAGCTAATGTTTAAAAAGCCTAGATCATCAAGTTTTTGCTTCACAGAGAGAGGACTCCCCGTTGCTGTCCATAAAATGATGGCATCTTTGGGAACATCTTTTATATGCAAAACCTCTTTTTTGCGCGACCTTTGCACCCGTGTAAAATCATCAACAATCCCATCAACCGCGATTTGTTTTAAAACACTTTTTGTGAGTTTATTGATGCCTAAGATATACTTTTTTGTTTGAGAGGAGTGTAAAAAAAGTTCGACTAACTCCTTCTCTTTTGCATTACAATAGTTTGTGTCAATGAGTTGAATATTTAGACCTTCGATTTAATATTTTTTAATATGATACTGGTTATCTCTTCGCGTTTAAGGCTTGCATCTACCTCAACAAGTTCGAGTCCTAAAAGTGCCGCTGCTTCTTTAATGGCATCTTGAATTTTTAAAAGGTACGCACTTCCACGCAGTTCTATACCATCAAGCTCTTTTTGGGAGAGTCTGTAATTGAGTTCTTCTTTACTTAAACGCAAGAGAAAAACTTTTTGTGGGTAGAGATTATTGGTTGCAAAGTTGTTGAGTTCGACGAGTTCTTTTTTACTTATGTTGCCTTGGACTAAAGCATAAGCTACACCACTGACGGCACTTCTATCGGAGATAATCATTTTTTTATCAATGTTTGGTGCTATAACCTCTTCTATATGCTCTGCACGGTCGGCTAAAAAGAGTAAAAATTCTGCTTTTTTACTTTTTGTTCTTGCCGATAAAACCATTTCGCGTATCTCTTTACCTATGCTTGTAGCCCCTGGTTCTTTTGTGATGATTGCGTTTGTGTAGTGTTGTGCAAGTGCTTGAATCTGGGTGCTTTTTCCTGCTGTGTCTATTCCCTCTATGGCTATATACATATTATTTTTGGTTTCCTATCATGGCTTGAACTTGTTTTGGTAAGAGATGTTCTGTTTTGCCATTAAATGAAAGTAGATTTCTCACAATCGAAGAACTTATAAAAGCATTCTCTAATGTTGGCATAAGATAAACTGTTTCTATGGTTTCATCAAGCGAGTGGTTAAGATAACCTAGTTGGAGTTCATACTCAAAATCACTCACAGCACGCAGTCCCCGAATGAGTACCCCTGAATTATGCTCTTTTGCTAAATCCACTGTGAGGTTATTGTAAGAGACTACCGTGACATTTTTTAAATCAACGACGGTGTTTTCTATCATACTCATACGCTCACTGAGAGTAAACATCGGTTTTTTACTTTGTGAATCAGCCACAGCGATGATGAGTCCATCAAAAAGCCCTAAGGCTCTTTGGATAATGTCAAAGTGTCCATTGGTAATAGGGTCAAAAGTACCTGGATAGAGTGCGATTTTTTTCATAGTTATTCCCATCTTTTATATAAATTATTTTCAATACCAAGCAAATCAAACCATTTACCAATGATGAAGTTTTCCATCTCATCGAGTGTTTGTTGTTTGGAATAGTAGGCAAGCAGAGGCGGAGCGATGATGACACCGAGTGTGGCGAGTTTGTGCATATTTTCAAGTGCTATGGCTGAAAATGGCATCTCTCGTGGTGCTAAGATGAGCTTTTTTTGCTCCTTTATCATAACAGAGGCACAACGAGTAATGAGATTGTCCGAGATACCACATGCGATTTTAGCTAATGTGTTCATAGAACAAGGGGCGATTATCATTGCATCGACACCAAAGGAACCTGAAGCGATACTTGCTGATATGTTTTTGTTTTTATGTACTTGTGCATTGAGTTCTTTTTGGAGAACAATTTTGGAGTTTTTCGACATGATGAAGTGCTTTTCAATGGTCTCTGGGAGTAACTCTAAAGTTTTCACTCCTAAGTTTACTCCACTTGCTCCACTTGTCGCCACAACAATTTTGCGTTTCATTAGCGTACCTCTGCTTGGTGTCTACCTGTTATTTTCACTCTTATTTTTCTACCTTTGCTGTTTATGACTTGAATTATATCACCATAAGCACCATTTTGTATTGCTTTTGCTACAAAAGAGATGTTCATGTTGGAATTATCTAAAGAAATATTCACACTTGAACCTCTTCTGACGAGATAGAGTGAGCGAATATCTCGTACATTTATAGATTTCCCTTTTTTTAAAAAGTATTTTGCTTGTAGTGATGCAGGAGAGAGTTGCATAAGTGGAAGTGCATAGAATTTATCAAAATGAATGCTTGTTTTTTGTGTATTGAAAACAGAGAGTTCTTCATTGCGTTTGATGTCTTTTTTTGCAGAGAGGATTGTGAGTGAAGCTGTGATGAAAGTATCGAAAAAAGTTTCTCTGCCTTTATAAGATTTGAGAATTACAATAGCCTTATGGCGTAAAAAACTCTCCCTTTGCATATGTAAAGTGTACTCTTTTGGTAAAGAAGTTGTATAAGAACGCGGAGTGACTAAAACTTTTTTTATTTGCATAGAGGGGTAGTGCTCAAGATAGTAATGCCGTACAAAATCTTCAATTTTCTGGGTTTGAATAGGGCTTTTTTGGACAAATTTTATATAAGGATATTTACAAATATACTCTTTATAGCCATTTTCTTTGAGTATATGCAAAATCTCTTTTGATTTGACTCTTTTGGAGTGTCTGAAGGTGTCGATTGTGTAAAGTGTTTTGTCGTTTTTTACATTTTTTACAAGTGTAGAGAGTTTTATAGCTTTTGTCTTGACAAGGTAGAGTGGCTCAAGAGGTATTTGTGCAAAAAGGAAACTCGTTAAAAAGAGCAGGGAGAAAAAAAAGCGTACCATTTTTTAATACCTTGCTAAATTATAAAACACATTATAACGAATAAGTATTTTTTCTTTTGGACGAGGATAACGACTGTAGGCATACTCAATGGTCTCTTTTGTAGTCTCATCTAAAATAAAATAACCACTTTTATGTAAAAACTTAAAGTCCGTCATATCACCATTAGGATGTAGGTAAAACTCAATGACATTGGTTCTGTTTACATTGAGATTTGATTGAAGATTGACACGGGCAACACGTGTGAGGACTTGTTGGGTGATGCGACGCATAATCTCTTGGTTATCTATGATGTATTGTTGTTGCCCTTTGGTTAATTTTCCAAACTCATCGCCATAGAGTTTTTTAATGTCTTGTGAGATATTGCCTCCAGCAGCAATTTTTCGTTTCTGTGCTTTTGTCTCTTGTGCAGATTTATCTTCATACATCCATGATGTTTTTGATTTTTTCTTGACTTCTTGTTTTGCTTTCTTTTTTTCTAAGGGAATATATGGTTTTACAACATGTGTAGGAGTCTGTTTTTTTAGAGGTTTTTTTATTTCATGTTTTGTAATTTTGCTTTTGTTAAGGTGCGGTGTTTTTCTCTTTTTATGTGCTTTATATTGAAGTGGCGGTTTTTTTACAATTTTTTTGAGCTGTGAGCCCTTTGGCATAGGCGGTGCAATAGGAGTTTTTTTGACTTTTTGTTTTACAATTCCCGTCTTTTTATATTTTTTTGGCATCTCTTTGAGGGAGATTTTTATTTTTTGTTCTTTGGGCTTTTCTATGCTTTTGATAGGAGGTGTAAGTGTACCAAGTATCCAAAAGAGCATTAAAAGAAGTAGATGTATTAAGAGTGCGACAAAAAAAGCAAAGCCAGATCTATTCAAAAAGTTTCCTAAATTTTAATAATCAATTATAGCAGATATTGATTAATACAACTTCGCTATAATAAGAAAAAATATAGAGGGAAACAGAGTAATGAATAGAACAACATCGCAATCAGCATTTAATGAAGCACAAAATTTTATCCCAGGTGGTGTTAATTCACCCGTACGTGCATTTAAAAGTGTAGGGGGTACCCCTCTTTTTATTAATGAGGGAAATGGTGCATATTTAAGTGATATTGATGGAAATAAATATGTAGATTTTGTACAGTCTTGGGGTCCATTGATATTTGGTCATAGAGATGAGAGTATAGAAGCAGCGGTGATTGAAGCGGTGAAACATGGTTTGAGCTTTGGTGCACCAACTGAGGCAGAGACAGCACTTGCAAAACTTGTTGTTTCTTTTTTTGATTCTATCGATAAGGTGCGTTTTGTCTCTTCCGGAACAGAGGCTGTGATGTCTGCTATTCGTCTTGCTCGTGGCTTTACCAATCGTGATAATATTGTTAAATTTAAAGGGTGTTACCATGGGCATAGTGACTCTCTTTTAGTAGAAGCAGGGAGCGGTTTAGCAACTTTTGGAACACCATCAAGCCCAGGTGTACCAGCAGATTTTACAAAACATACACTCCTAGCAGAGTATAACAACATTGAAAGTGTCAAAAAATGTTTTGAAGATTCTGATGCTATTGCTTGTGTTATCATCGAGCCAATTGCGGGTAATATGGGGTTTGTTCCAGCAGATAAAGAGTTTTTACATGAACTAAGAAAATTGTGTACAGAGCATGGAGCATTACTTATCTTTGATGAGGTAATGAGTGGTTTCCGTGCAAGTATAAATGGTGCAGAGTCTATCACAGGTGTGACACCTGATTTAGTAACACTTGGAAAAGTGATTGGTGGTGGTATGCCAGTAGGTGCGTTTGGTGGTCGTAAAGAGATTATGAATATGCTCTCCCCTGATGGACCAGTATATCAAGCTGGAACACTTAGCGGTAATCCCGTAGCAATGGCAGCAGGGTATGCTTCACTGATGAAACTCAAAAACAATGCCCGTGTTATGGCAGTACTTGAAGGACGTGCTTCACGACTAGTAGAGGGTATGCAAGCAGCGGCAAAAGAGGCAGGTATAGCAATGCAAGTGGATGTTCGTGGCTCAATGTTTGGTTTCTTCTTCAATGAAAATCCAGTGAAGAACTTTGAAGATGCAGCATCAAGTGATGCAGCAATTTTTGCTGCGTTTCATGCTGGAATGCTTGAAGAAGGCTTTTATTTTGCTTGTTCATTGTATGAAACAGGTTTTATCTCAACGGCAATTACCGATGCGATGATAGAAGATACTATAAACGCAGCAGCGAAAGTTTTCAAAGCTATTGCCAATGGATAATGAGAAAAAGCCACGTATAAAACCCATCATAGAAGCAGCCGATAGTCTCTCTTTAGGGATTTCGATGGTGGTTGCTGTTTTTATGGGGATAGGGATTGGCTGGTTACTGCGCAGTGTTACTGGAGTGTCATGGCTTTTTTTTGTCGGTGTTGGCATTGGGATTGCCGCTGCCATTTTAAATGTTTACAAGGCATACTCAAAACAGTATAAGGCATATGAAGAGTTAGCAAAAGAGCCGCGCTATGCTATGAAAAAACAGCTTGAAGATGATGAGGATGATGATGAAAAAGAGTATTAGAACCCTTCTTTTTTTAGAGGCGATTATTTTGCCGAGTACTATTTACTCTTTTGTGTTGTTTATTAATGTACAAGTGGCTTTTTTGAGTTCTTTATTTATTGTTCTTGGAACTTCTTTTGCCTATAAACGCATGGTACAAACACAAGTGAAGAGTAATGCAACAACTCCTGATCGTGATTTATTGGATAAAATCGAAGACCCTCATGAACTCTTTGATGAGACAGAAATTAACGATGTCCCAGCTGAGGAGTTGGACTTAAAAGCGATTGTGAAAGAAGAAAAAGCAAAAGTGAAACTGCTGAGTATAAAAAATATGAAGCATGGGGCACGAGGAAGTATGTCTGCGTTTCGACTTGTGCCATATCTGTTTTTAGTTTTGGGTTTTATTGCCTTGGAAAATAATGCAATTTTACATTTGTCTTTTTATTTGCCAGCACTTTTTGTAGGAATTATTACAGGTTCTTTACTCTCAAAAGGGCTTGTAAAAGAGTTTTCTACTTTGTAATCATCGGAATATTAATAGTGAGTGAATCTTTAATGTCTATGTAAAAATGACTATTTTCGACCATTAATTTGAGTTCACTCATTGCTCTTTTGTTGATATTTTCAGCAGAGACAGCAATGGAAAATATACTGTATTTCTTATCTTCAAATTTAATATACTCACCCACTCTATAAAAAACTTTTGTGATTATTTTGTCATTATCTAAAAGACAATGATAAATTTTATTTAAAATTTTTATAAATTCATTCTGTTTGATAATAACATCTGGAATAGTTGGGTCGTAATGTTTTTCATAACGAATGGTGTTGTTAATAGAGTTGGTAGAGATACATAAATCGATAAGTGTAAAAATATTTGTAAGTTCACCCTCTGGTTTTGGTTTATTGATTTTAAAAGAGGGCGCTTGGTAGAGTTTGATGCCAAGTTGTGCTTCATCTTCATACCCAACAGTAAGTCCAAAAAATTTGTACCTTCCAAACTCAAGTTCGACAAATGTTGTTTTAAAACCAAAATTTACACTTGCATAGGCTTGTGCTATAGAGAAAAGTTCTTGAGCATTGACACTTCCTAAAAGAAATTGTGCCTCAGCATTGAGTGAGACAACCTTGCCTTTTGCATTAAAAATAAGAAAAGGGTTGTAATCATACTCAATCCACTGCTGCTCAAATGTCATCAATTATGCTTCTATATAGTTTTTCAATCTTCTTCCCACTTTTGGGTGTTTGAGCTT
The DNA here is from genome assembly GCA_015487265.1 of Sulfurimonas sp. Lineage (GTDB taxonomy): Bacteria > Campylobacterota > Campylobacteria > Campylobacterales > Sulfurimonadaceae > Sulfurimonas. The sequence goes on from WFQD01000218.1 coordinate 22,569, forward strand.
TTTAATCGCAGAAGATTCTATTTGACGGACACGTTCACGTGTGACACTGAGCTCTTTTCCAATCTCTTCTAAGGTTCTATCACTCTCATCATCTAAAATTCCAAAACGCAACTTAATTACGGCTTGCTCTCTTTCGTTGAGTTGTTCTAAAACTTGCTCAATTTGTGTTTTTAAGTCATCTTTTAAGATGGCATCAGAAGGAGAAAGCGATGATTTGTCTTCTATAAAGTCTCCAAAACGACCATCTTCTTCACTTCCAATAGGGGCTTCAAGGCTGATTGGCTCTTTTGTGATTTTAATGACATTTTTGACTTTTTCAACTGAAAGTCCCACTTCTTGTGCGATTGTATCAACATCTGGCTCTTTTCCATTTTCTTGGAGGTGTTTACGCATGATTTTGTTGATACGGTTAATCGTTTCAATCATATGAATAGGAATACGAATAGTACGTGCTTGATCTGCAATAGCACGCGAGATAGCTTGACGAATCCACCATGTTGCATAGGTTGAAAATTTATACCCTTTTTGGTACTCAAATTTATCAACGGCTTTCATCAAACCAATATTTCCTTCTTGGATAAGGTCAAGGAAAGGAAGCCCACGGTTTGTGTAGCGTTTGGCGATAGAGACAACTAAACGCAGGTTTGATTTTGCCATTTTTGTTTTAGCAATTTCAGAGATATTTTTCCCGCGTTTAATCTGTTCTAAAATGTCTGCAAGTTTTTCAGGTTCCATATCAAAAGAGTTTTTCGATGCTTCTTTGGTCTGGACAAGCTTTTTAATCTCCATATATGTTGAAACCATTGTAGCTTCAGGCACCATGTTGGCAATGTCTTCTTTATTGAGTTCTTGGATTTTATCAACAAGGACTTTGTGGTTTGCTTTGAGTGTTGCATTAAAAAGTGGGAGTTTGTACTCTAGGCGTTTGAGTTCTTTGTCATAGCCCTCATCACTTTTAAGTGCGGTCTCCATCGCTTTTACAAGTTCATTGATGAGTTTAGAAGTTGGTCCAAGATCTAAAAGTTTCTCTTTGAGAACTGACTTTTTAAAAGTAACACTGAGGTAATATTGCACAATCTCTTCTGTAAGCTCACCATCTAAATTTTCAGGGGCTTTATCTGCAACTTTCAACCAATCTTTTTTTGCTTTTTCTAAGGCTTTGAAGCTTGTGGAGACTTTATCGACACGTGATTTATCTTTTACAGAGAGCTTTTTCGTTTCTGTATCTTCTGCATCATCATTTGTGTCATCGGCATCCTCTTTTTCATCTTCAAAAGATTTAAAAAGCTCTTTTACACGGCGTTCACGATTAATGAGTGGTTCTTTATAATCTAAAATAAAGTCTATAAGGTAGGGTACAGAACAGATAGCATCAATGATGATACTCTCTCCAGCTTCTATTTTTTTAGAAATTTCTATCTCTTCTTCTTTTGTGAGGAGTGGAATCTGTCCCATCTCTCGAAGATACATACGAACAGGAGAGTCCGAACGCGACCACTCAAGAAGTTCATGCTCTTTTAAAATATCGAATTTGTCAGATTCATTATTTTCTAACATTTTTCTTTGGGCATTGCGTCTTGCTTCTGCTTCTTTGTCATTCATGTTTTTTGCATGTTCAGAAGAGGTGTAAATACATGCTTTATGTTTTTGAATCAGTTTAAAGATATTTTTTGATTGTGCTGCTGTTGGCTGTTTTTCAAAAAGTTCTATGAGTGATTCATAAGTGAGACAATCTTTTGATTTGTTTTCACTAAAAAAGGAGTCAATAGCTTTGTTGAGTTCTTTTGCTGTCATATGGGAGGTTGCTCCATTTGTGTTTTAAGGTAAAATAAAGGTGGATTATACCCAAATAATAATTATTTTTGGCTGATAGGATACTTTAATACTAAATATTTTTTCAAGTAGCTATATACAAAATAATAGTTTGAATTTCAATCCCCTAAAAATCGGGTCAATGTTGTAATTAAAAAGAACCAAGTATACTAAACCATTGAGCCAGTTTCAATCCCCTAAAAATCGGGTCAATGTTGTAATAAACAGGTTTAGTTTATTTAGGTAGTGAGTTATGTTTCAATCCCCTAAAAATCGGGTCAATGTTGTAATCAGTAACTACTACCGATACTGTGTTTAAAATATTTGTTTCAATCCCCTAAAAATCGGGTCAATGTTGTAATTAAACGAGAGCTTGACCCTATGCCATTTGGTATAAGTTTCAATCCCCTAAAAATCGGGTCAATGTTGTAATATGACAAACTTAGAGCTAGGACGGCTAATGCTGTAAGTTTCAATCCCCTAAAAATCGGGTCAATGTTGTAATTAAAAGTTGTACCCGAAATAGTAATAAAAAATGGTTTCAATCCCCTAAAAATCGGGTCAATGTTGTAATAAGTAAATGTATGTCCCTTTACCACCTGATTGTGATGTTTCAATCCCCTAAAAATCGGGTCAATGTTGTAAT
>WFQD01000219.1 GCA_015487265.1 Sulfurimonas sp.
GCTTTCAGCAGCGACGAACTAATTAACAATATAAAATAAATTTTTTTTAAAATCATAAAAGACCTCCATTATAAAATTGAAATTAAAATATAAAAATATAAAAATTCCAGCACTAAACAAAATACTAGCTGGCCGTGAAAAGGCAACTTTAAAATCCGTAACACTAGGTATAGAACTAGATATTAATGAAAAAAGCAGCACATAATAAAAGAAATAATTTATGGCTGATTTTTCAAGATATACAAAATAGTCCATATATACAAAATAGCCGACCATCAAAAGCGACAAAGGAGCCATGCCAATAATTGCAGAGTTTATAAAATTAATATTTTGAGATTTGACATAACCAAATTCCCAAGATACTATTTTGTTGTTATTGCTGCCAATATAACTGTTTCTAACTGGCACTACTGTAAGATTTTTTGGATATCCACCAGAAATATAGGAGAAAACATAGTGGGATAATTCATGCATCAGTACACTAGAATAAAAAGTTAGAAACACAAAAAATTCATTTTGAGAATACATAGCTTTATTCTTAAGCCTTTCGGCAAAAACAAGAAAAACTAGCCCAAAATATTGAAACATTTCGCTGCTAAAATGCACAGCAATCCTTCTTCTTAAAAAGTAGATATCCAAAATTATCAAATTGCATAGGAACATTCTTGCCATAATCCCATTCAAGGCCGGTTTGACCAGGAGTAACCGCAATGAAGTGTGGAACAGGACTAATAATTTGTAATCGATATGCGGTTTTTGTCCAAATTGGTGCCGGTACTGGCGAACAAAGACCTAATGGCCCCCAACTTTGCCATAAGATAAGCTCTCTTTGAAGCTTATATATCAACTTTGCCGCAATTCCTGCTGTATCCTGAATATATGAATCACCTGTTGGTTTGTGCCCACTCAAGGGATATGTATTCCCCCAACTTCCCATGCACCAAAACAATGGGTCTAAAGGAAATCCAACTCCAGCAGATACAGAATCTGCAACGCAGGCTAAATTAGTGACTGGGTTTCCAAACAAAAGTGCTTCTGGAGATATAAAGGCTCCTAATTCATCATTATTCCACAGAGGGTCTATTTCTGTCACATACCCAATATCCACCTCAGTCATCTCAACGCATAAAACATCTGTAAAAATTTGCATAATTGAATATGCAGGAAAAATAATATAGTGAGCTTGAGCAAACGTGTGTTTTGAAGATGATCCACTATTTTTTTGTCCGCCTAGCGTACCAGAGGAACCCAGCGAAAAACCCATTAGTGGATAGCAATAAGCATCACTAACAATTTCAATCAGTCGATTTGGCTCAAAAAAAGAAATTGGAATGCCGATTCTTACAAAAATTGGCGGAGGAGCTGGACACTCACATAGTGGCCCTGGAATAGGAATTGTATAGTCAACCATAGGTCCAACAGAAACAGGAATACCACCAATCTTAATTGGGAGCACACATGAATAACACATTTTTTCAATAACACCAACTCCTCCAGTATCGCTTACTACACATGCATGCAAGAATGCAGATGTTGTTATGTAGCTAATAAATAGAATTTTGGCGATTTTTAATTTCATTATTTTCTGTCAGAAATTTTTTTCAATTTATCCCTAAAATCTTCATCAAGAACCCTAGGTTTTGCTGTTTTCTCAACTACACTGCTGTATCTTCTTAGCAATTCTATTTCTTTGTGCAATCTCCTGTTGTCTTCCTCAAGTTTTTTTATTTTTTCATTATTAATCAAAATACCATTCGCAATTAGCTTATAATCATCATAAATATCTGCATGCAGAACAGCACCTAAAATCATAGCACCAGAAAGCACCTTTAATATGTTATTTTTTTTCATTACCTTTTCTCCTTATAATTTAATTTATACACAACAACTTTTATTCTATCTCCAGTTTGTTCTACAACTGCTGGTGTTCTTTTAATGTCAAATCTCTTAAGAATTTTATCGCTTGCAAAAAAAACCACCGCACCCAAATCTTTTTTTACTTTAAAAATGTTTCCATTTACTAAAATAAGCTTTTTGGTAAAATCTTTATTGTAATGATTTTTTTTAATCCATTCTACCTGTTCCTTGTAAGTGGAGTCAAAAAAGATATATTGTCCGTGAAGCGATATATAATGTAGTGGATTAAATGTGAAACCTTTTGGGTACAATATCCTTCCATTTGCGTCCTTTATATCCATTTGTAGTGTATAAGA
>WFQD01000220.1 GCA_015487265.1 Sulfurimonas sp.
GTTAAATAGCATTATATATTCGTAAATTGAATTTTGATAGTTTTAACTCTATCTTCTACTGTTGTAGATGTGATAACATAGTCTTTGACATTATTGATGCCATCATCGTATTGAGAAGTAAGTCCTCTTTTGAATTTTGAAAAGATTTTTTTATTTGTGTCAGAGAGTACTTTATTTCTTTGTATGATTTCTTTATCTTGTGTTTCATTTCCTTCATTATCTGTCATCAGGGCTCTTGGATGAGGGAGCATATCGAGTTTTCCATTATTGTCAAAGAAAGGTATATACCCTTTTAAAAGATGGCGAAGTAGAAAGTCATCATCTTCTTTTCCCCATTGCCAATAATGATTAGAAAAACCATTAATCGAATAGAAAATATCTTTTGGTACTAAAGTGACACCACCAAAAACTGTTTGCGGATATTCTTCATATTCTTGTTCTCGTTTTATATAATTAAATGTTTTTACCGTTTGATTACAATACCTATAATCAACATTGTAGGGTAATGCATCAACATCATGAAAGATAAAATAATCACTCTCTTGATTGGCATGTAATACTGCAACATTCATGAGTTTTGCTCGATTGAAAAAGTTTGTATCATCTTGTTCGGCAACAATGATTTCATAATTGATATTTTGCTGGTTAAGGATATTTTGAATAAAAGGCAGAAATTGTTCTAAATGTTTTTGTCTATTTCTATAAGGAATGATAAGAGTTAATTTCTTTTGCTCCCTTGCGATACTAATAGCTGCATTGTTTTTACGAATATTTAAAATTTTTCTCTTCATTGGAAAAGTTAGAGAAAGCTCTTTAATGGAGATTGGTTTAAGAACACTACATTGATTGTACTGAATATTGACATCATTATTCAGCTTAGAAGAAGGAAGTATCATCAGTAAAAATTGTTGAATTTCTTGTATAATATTATTTGTCATTTTAGTGATTCCATTGAATGTTCTCTTGAAGTACTTGTGCAGGATTTCTCGCAATAATAGCATTACTTTGAGTAAACTCTTTAGCTATTGTCGTATTTGCACCAACTATACATCCATCAGGAATTTTCGTACCTTTAAGAATAAAACTTCTTGCACCTATCCAAACATTATTGCCAATTGTAATTTTTTTATCTTGATTTAATAGAGTCTTGTTTTCAGTATAAATGGCATGTTGATCTGTATCCATGAGAATACTTTGCCATGCTATCATAGTATTGTGACCTATTTCTATCTCTTTGGCACAAATAATCATTGCATCACCAGTAATATCAAAATTATTCCCGAGTGTTAATCTCCCACTAATCATCAATTTTGCACCAACACCAATTTTTGTTTTCCCTTGAAAATAGATATCTCCAGTTATTTTGAGTATTGTTCTATCATAATGATAATCCATCATGTCCGTACCCCCAAAACCAATCCTTACAATACCTGTTTTGACTTGAGCTAAATGTGCTTGACCTGATAATGAGCGCAGTTGTGTTTTTCTTGAAACAATAATAGGAAGTTTGATAGCTTGATTAAAGGGCAATAGTCTAAAATTAACATATATACTTTTTGGTGTGCCTGAAATATAGCGGAGTAATTTTACAATTTTATCAGTATTCATGAAGCTATCCTCGGTGGAAGTGTCATAGAGTTAAATAACCCTGCAAAAAGTGCAAAGAAAATCATCGGATTCATAGTATGAAAAGTATTGTGTGTAAATGAAAACATAATAAAAGAGACTGCAAAAAGGAGGCTTAAAAGTTTATACTCCTTACTTTTAATGTTATATGTGAGTAAAGAGTAGAGAATTAAAAGAGAAATTATTAAACCTATGATGCCTAATTGTACGGATATTGTAATGAAACCATTGTGATAATCAGAAAATCCTTCAAAAAAATCACCATTAAAATGATGTTTTTGAGCATATTTTTTAATGTTATCCATACTATATGCTATACCTGCACCTAAAATTGGGTGTTGTAAGAATGTGTCAATACCCATGATTGTTAATGCCATTCTCGCACCTCCACTCCCGTTATAATTATTGTGGACAATAGCATTATTTATATCTACATTAAGTGCATTGGCACGATTATAAAAATTATGGCTAAAATTATAGGCTAAAAAGAAGGTAATTAATAGTGTACTAATTGAAATTAGCAAGGCTTTGAGTTTATGTTGTACAGATGAAAAGATTGTGATTAATAGTAAAATAATAAATATAATCTGTCCTGTGCGACCACCATTTATAAAAAGGTTTGTAGTCGCTGTTAGAAAAAAGAAAATATAAAACAGTTTATATTTGAAATTTTTTTCATAAAAAAATCGCACTAATAATATATTCACAGTAAAGGCTAGAACTGTAGAGTATGTCATATGGCTCATAAAAGGTGTGGGATCTAAAGGCGATATGTTTTTGTAATGAATAAGCTCAAAAAAGATACCATAAGATACTATCTCGCTAATAAACATAGCAGCTAAAAATGCTGAAATAATGTACGAAATATATCTTTTTTCAAAAGAAGAATAAAATACAAAGACAATTAGAAAATGTCGATATTTAGCAATGTAATGTAATGTAGTTTCTGCATTTCCATGCCAGAGAATAGAAAACAA